>JBGSRB010000679.1:0-2854 GCA_041737735.1 Anaerolineae bacterium
TCCAACGGAGTTCAGCCCCATGCACAATGGCAATATTTCCACCTTGATCACGCCTTACGGTGGGCGCTTGATCGATTTGATGGTGCCGTCTGATCAACTGGAAGACCGCAAAGCCTACGCCAGCCGCCTGCGTTCGGTGCAAATTTCGGCGCGTTCCGCGTGCGATCTCGAACTGTTAGCGGTCGGCGGGTTCTCGCCGCTGGATCGTTTCATGAGTGAAGCCGATTACCGCCGCGTGGTCAGCGAGATGCGTCTCGCGGATGGCACCCTGTTCCCGATTCCCGTGACGCTGCCCATCGGTGACGATGCTGACATTCGCGTGGGCGACGATATCGCCTTGCGCGACGCCAAAAATGATCTGCTGGCGATCATGACAGTCGAAGAACTGTATGCGTGGGATTTGAACGAAGAAGCGCAGAATGTTTACGGCACGCTTGACGCGCGTCACCCGTTGGTTGCCGAAATGCACCGTTGGGGCAAGTTCAACATTTCGGGCAAGCTCGAAGTGCTGGCGCTGCCCAAACACTATGACTACATGCCGCTGCGCCTCTCGCCTGCACAGGTGCGTGAGCGCATCGAAGCGTATGGACATCAAAATGTGGTGGCGTTCCAAACACGCAACCCGCTGCATCGCGTTCACGAAGAACTGACCAAGCGCGCCGCGCAAAGTGTTGATGGTGTGCTGCTGCTGCACCCCGTCGTCGGCATGACCAAGCCGGGCGATGTCGATCACTACACGCGCGTGCGCACGTACAAAGCGCTGGTGGAGAACTACTACGATCAAGATCGCGTACTGTTGGCGCTGCTGCCACTGGCAATGCGGATGGCGGGTCCCCGTGAAGCGGTATGGCACGCGATCATCCGTCGTAACTACGGCGCGAATCACCTGATCGTCGGGCGCGATCACGCGGGACCCGGCAACGACTCGCAGGGTAATCCCTTCTATGGACCCTACGACGCGCAGGATTTGGTGCAGCAGTACGAAAGCGAATTGGGCGTCAAACCCTTACCGTTCCAGCAGTTGGTCTATATCGCTGACGAAGATCGCTACGAAGAAGTCGATAAAATCACACCGGAAACACGCACGGCGAACATCAGCGGCACGCAAGTGCGCGACGATTATCTGAATCGCGGCAAGCTGCTGCCAGAATGGTTCACCCGTCCTGAAGTCGCCAAGATTTTGGGCGAAAGCTATCCGCCGCGCCATCGTCAGGGCGTGTGCTTGTGGTTCACGGGGTTAAGTGGTTCGGGTAAATCGACCATCGCCGAAGTGCTGACCGTGCTGCTGCTCGAAAATGGTCGTCAAATGACCGTTCTCGATGGCGACGTGGTGCGAACGCATCTCTCGAAGGGGTTGGGCTTCAGTAAAGAAGACCGTGACATCAACATTCGGCGCATCGGCTATGTGGCTGCCGAAATTGTGCGGCATGGTGGCATCGTGGTGTGCGCGGCGATCAGCCCGTATCGTTCCACGCGCAACGACGTGCGGAATATGGTCAGCAGCGATCAGTTCGTGGAAATTTTCGTCGATACACCGTTGGAAGTGTGCGAACAGCGCGACATCAAGGGGTTGTATGCGGCGGCACGACGCGGCGAAATCAAGGGTTTCACGGGCATTGATGACCCGTATGAAGCGCCGGAACATGCCGAAGTGGTGTGTGACACCGTGGCGAATGATCCGGAAGCGAACGCGCATCAGATCATCAACTTCTTGATCGAGCGCGGCTTTATTCTCACGCCCGAAACTCAAACGACACCCGCTTGATTTGTTACTAAACAGGGGTTTGGCACGCCAAGCCCCTGTCAATGGCAACCGCTTAAATTACGCGCACCAGCGTTCCCACCGTTGCGAAATTGAAAAACCATTCTGCCTCAGCGATGGGCAAATTGACGCATCCATGACTCATCGGGCGTCCGAAGCTGTTATGCCAATAGGTGCCGTGAATACCATAGCCTTGATAGAAATACATCGTGTACGGTACATCGGGCATGAAATAACCGGGTCCGCGCATATTCGTTTGCACATGCTTGACGTAAACGCGGTAATCGCCCAACACGGTCGGCGTGGCGTTCGTTCCGGTGGATACCAGATGCGTCCGCACCATCTGCCCATTCTCATAGGCATAAATACGCTGCTCACCGGTCGAAACTACAATCGCGCGTCCGCTGGTTGTCGGCGCGGGCGGAACATTTTCCGGGATGTACACCCCCGCCGCCGGAATCGATAGCGTTTGCCCGACGAAGATCAAGTCCGGGTTGCTGATGCCGTTGAGCGCGACGATCTCTTGCGCGGTCACGCCATACTGCCGCGCGATCAACGCGAGTTCCTGCCCGGCTTGCACCACATGCGTCGTCGTGCCACCGCTGCGATTCGGTGATGCTGCGCGCGGTGCTTCGACCACCAGCATATCCAGTTCAAACATGCCGTCGCTGATCTCACCATCGAGATCGACCAGCAGGCGTTCGAGCATCGCCGGAATATCCATCGCGCGCCCATCGCGACCCTCAACCGCCTCGATATTAATCTCATCGGTACGGGCGATCAAGCTGTTCTGCGCGGTCATCAGATCAATGGTGTAAACGGGTGTCACCTGCGCGTTCGCCGCTGCTGATTGTGCGCGGTCAACGGTCGCATCAACATCGATAGCAACGCCTAACTCCAGCGCAGTGCTGGTAAACTGCCGCGCGCCATCGACCAGCATGATCGTTTGCGCGGGCAGACCACGCGCCAGCAGCGCGGGGACATCCTCCACGCGCGCGCCGCTCACATCGACACTGCCGACGCTCACCCCATTGCTAATCCGTTCAGGCGCAAGAGTAATCAGCAATAGCACGGTGAACGCCAGCGCCGCCA
>JBGSRB010000006.1:0-4221 GCA_041737735.1 Anaerolineae bacterium
GGCGCGCGGCTTGCGCCGCCCCCGCCGGATTACCCGTCATGCTCAAGGCGAAGGCGTAGACCGCCAACGTATCAGGATCAGTGGGCGCGGCTTGATAATGTTCGGTGGCAAGCTGAAGCGCAGTTTGACGATCAGCGGCGCGATCATATTCGCTGTAACTGCGATAGAGCAGCGCGCGCACCGCCAGCGCCAGCGCACTGGTATCCGCCGGATTGGTGTTGATGCGCTGACGCGCTAGGCTGAACGCGGCACTTAGATCACCGCGCGCGAAAGCGTTATACGCCGAGCGCATGAGGTCGGGCGGCGCGCTGGCGTTGGGGGCGTTGGTCAGGCGGTTGAACCACAACCAGCCAACCGCCGTCACACCCGCGATCAGAGCGATGGAAACAAACATCGAAAAACACCCGCCTCCGCGTCGGCGGGTTGAACGACGGAAAGATAAGCGCGTGCGCGAACGCTCGATCCGCATGGCGATCCTGAGTTGAGAGTTGCTTAATTTCGGCGGCAAGCGTTGAGTGTAACGCGGTGTGCGCTGCGCGCAAGAGGATTTTCGACGAGTTTTGCGATTAAATTGGACAGGGCTTGGCGTACCAAGCCCCGCTACTATACGCTATTAGTCTTCATCCTCAGACACCGCGCGTTTTTGCGAGTCCTGCTCACGCGGCAGACGGATGTAAAATTTCGTCTCGCCCGGCTGCGATTCCACGCGAATCTCGCCATGATGCCGCGCCGTCACCGTGCGATGCGCGATGTCCAGCCCCAAGCCCGTGCCTTTGCCGACCGGCTTCGTGGTGAAGAACGGCTCGAAAATGCGCGTGCGAATTTCTTCAGGGATGCCGGGTCCGTCGTCGGCAATTTCCACCCAAATATCTTCATCGTCCGACCATGTGCGGATCGCCATCGTGCCTTTGCCGCTGGCGCTGACCATCGCATCAATCGCGTTGTCGATGATGTTTGTCCACACCTGATTGAGTTCGCTGCCATAGGCGTAGAGCGCGGGCAGGTCTTTGCCATACGTTTTATTCACGGTGATGTGGTTCGACTTGAGCTTGTGCGCCATGATCGTCAGCGTGTCTTCAATGCCGACATGAATATCGACCTCTTGCAGCGGCGCTTGATCCATGAACGAGTAGCTTTTCACCGCTTTGACCAACTCGCTGATGCGCTTGCTGCTTTGCTCGACTTGACGCAGCAGCGACGCCGAATCGAGCGAACGCCGCAGCCAGTTGATCGCGTCAAGCAAGACCGCATCATCGTCGAGCGTGTCCGCCAGCGTGTCGAGATTGTCCACCGTGATGCCCGAACTGACCAGCAGCGGCGCGATCTCCCACCCTTCATCGACACCGCGATCATCCAGCCAATCGCTGAGTTCGTCTTCGCGGTCGCTGCGCGTCAGCGAGTCGAGATCATCCGGTTGACCGAGCGTAACGGCGGCGCGTTCGCGCAGCGTGAGCAATGTTTTCAACTGATCTTCATCCAGCACGCGCGTCAGGTTGATGGTCATCGGCTGCAAGCGCGCCAGCGCATCACCCAGTTGATCAGCCGCGCGCGTGGCAGCCGCCGCCGGATTATTCAATTCGTGCGCCAAGCCCGCCGATAACACGCCGAGCGCCATCATCTTTTCGCGCTGGCGATCCATCGCTTCGGTGGCTTGAATCCGCCGCGACAGTTCACCGAACAGCTTGCTCACGATCACCGGACAGACTGAGAACATCTCGCGAAACGACTGATTATCAAAGCGCAGCAGCTTGCTTTCGTGCAGCGCGCGCGCGCTGGCGATGTAATTCGTGCCGCTCAGCAGCGGCACTTCACCGCTGAACCCCCCGGCTTGATGCGTGGCGAGGATCATTTCGCTGCCGTTGGCTTCGCGCGTGATCTGCACTTCGCCATTCATGATCACGTAGAAATAATCGGCTTCATCGCCTTCGCGGAACAGGTATTCGCCCGGTTCGACGCAAGCAGGTTGTCCGTTTTCGACCAGCCAATCCAGTTGATACTCGTGCAGATGCTCGAACAACGGCACTTGCACTAAATCATCGCGCGTGACGGTTTCGCCAGCCGTGTGCATAGGTTACAACTCCCCTAAATACTGGTGGATGAACTGCACGGCAATCGAGCCTTCGCCCACCGCCGACGCCACCCGCTTGACCGAACGGCAGCGGACATCGCCCGCCGCGAAGATGCCCGGCACGCTGGTTTCAAGCAGGAACGGATCGCGCTCGAACCCGCGCGGACGCCGCCCATTCTCATTGAGATCGCTGCCCGTGACGATGAACCCGCGATCATCACGGCGCACCACATCCGCTAACCAGTCAGTGCGCGGTGCAGCGCCGATGAACACGAACAGCGCGGCGGCTTCGCATTTTTGCGTGTCGCGCGTTTGCTTGTTGATCAGCGTGACGTGCGTCAGGTGTGCTTCGCCATGCACGGCGAAAATCTCGGTATACGCCAGCACATGGATGTTGGGCGTCTGCTCGATCTGCTCGATCAGATAGTGCGACATGGATTTCGTCAGCGATTCGCCGCGCACCACGATGTTGACGTTGGCGGCGTGCTGCGCGAAGAACATCGCGGCTTGTCCGGCGCTGTTACCCGCGCCCACGATGAACACATCGCGCCCGGCGACCGATGGCGCTTCGGTCATCGCCGCGCCGTAATACACACCCGCGCCCGTTAATTCATCACAGCCCGCCACGTTCAGGCGGTTATAGCTAACGCCCGTCGCCACCAGCACCGCTTTGGTGGTGATCTCGCTGCCATCGGTCAACACCAGCACCTTGAACGGATCCTCTTGGCGAATGGTGACGACTTCGGCAGGCGTCAGGATTTCCACGCCGAAGCGCGTCGCCTGCTGCACACCGCGCCGCGCCAAGTCGTTGCCGCTTAAGCCCGACGGAAAGCCCAAGTAATTCTCGATGCGCGAACTCGTCCCCGCTTGACCGCCGGGCGCTTCCCGCTCGATCAGGATCGTTTTCAAGCCTTCCGACGCACCGTAGACCGCCGCCGCCAAGCCACCGGGTCCCGCGCCGATGATCGCCAGATCATACGAGGGCTGCTCGGCTTGTGTGCGTAAGCCGACCATCTCGGCAATCTTGGAGTTCTCCGGATTTGACATCGCCGTACCATCGTTAAAGACGGCAATCGGCAGCGGACGCTCGCGCACACCTGCCAGATCGAGCAGGCGTTCCGCTTCTTCGGGCTGCTTTTCGATGTCGTGCCACTTATACGGCACGCGATTGCGCGCCAGAAAGTCTTTGATCCGGTGCGAATCAGGCGACCACTGATGCCCGATCACGCGGACGCCCTCAAACAGCGGCTTGTAGTATTCGACCTGCCACGTTTCCAGCAGATCAGATAGCACAGGGATCAAATTTTGTTCCGGCGGATCCCACGGTTTCATCAGGTAGTGATGCAGGCGTATCTCGTTGATCGCCTGAATCGCCGCGTTCGTGTCGGCGTAGGCGGTCAGCAGCACGCGCATCGCTTCGGGATAAATCTTGCGCGCCTGCGTCAAAAATTCTGTGCCGCTCATTTCGGGCATACGCTGATCGATCACGAACAGCGCGACATGCTCGTTGCGTAAGCGCAGTTGGCGCAGCGATTCGAGCGCCGATGCGCCATCGCTGGCACGGATGATCCGGTACTCTTTGCCGAACGCGCGGCGCAAATCGCCATTGATCGCTTGTAATACTTCGGGATCGTCATCAAGTGTGAAAATCGCAGGTTTCGTCGCCATGATCTTGGTGTCCTCGCTCAAAAAGTTGTTTTATCCCAAATTATCCCAAACGTATGTGGAATAACTTGGGTTATTGACCAGTAGAATTTGGGATATGTGGGTTGAATCACTCATCCAGAAGATTACGCACACGCAGTTCCGCGCCGTTCAGCAGCGTTTGACAATGCGCGCTCAGCGCCCGCCCGCGCTCAAACAGTGTGACCGACTCCTCAAGCGGCAGATCGCCGCCATCCAGCCGCCCGATGATCGTTTCCAATTCAGCGTAAGCCTGCTCAAACGTGAGCGCGTTCAGCTCATTCATGCGTTATCGTCCTCAAGTGTGGCGCGCGTTTGTCCATCATGAAATTGGATTGTTACGCGCTGTCCTTTCATTTTGTCGGCAATTTGCGCCGAAACGATGCGTTTCCCCTGCTGATCTGTGATCAGCGCATAGCCGCGCGCGAGCATTGCCCCCGGACTGGCGGCGATCAGCGCGCGTTCCTGCG
>JBGSRB010000037.1:0-9149 GCA_041737735.1 Anaerolineae bacterium
CGGCGTGGATGTGGCGCAGCAGACCGCCAGTTATATGGAATATCAATGGACGCCGAACGGAACGCCGGATGAATCCGCTTGATCTGGCGCAGGCGCTTGATGATCTCAACGTGATGGGCGCGCTCGAAAGCCTGATCAGGCGTGATAAATTCACGTGGGGACCCAAACCCGTGAAGTGCCGCGATCCGTTGGCGGCGGGCGCGCTGGTGTGGCGGCGCGGATCGGGCTATCACGGCTATAAAACGCTGACCTTGATCGGCGTCTGGGCTATGTCCGGCGTTAAGGATAAAGATGATGAGGATGATGAAGATGTCATCCACATCGTGATCGGCGTGAAATATGCGGCGTATAACGCGCCCTTTTTCGACGCCGAAGCTTATCACACCATCATCAAGCGTGATTTCGTCACCTATTACGACGTTGATGGCGCGCCGCCACCGCCGGAAAATCAGCGCGCGGCGTTCGTGTATGACCGCGCACAGCGCCTTGAGCAGCGTAAACAGGTGATCGCGGCGCTGCGTGCGTGCATCGAATGATGCGCCCGTGCGCCACATCGTGCTACACTAATCGCAACTTAAACGCGCCGTCATCATCCCACGTGAGAGGATGCGCCCCATGCTTGTAATCTTTCAGGTCGCCGTCGGTTTGATCTTCATTTACAGCCTTTTTAGCATCTTAGCGACATCGGTCAACACGTTGATCGCCAACCTGCTTAAATTGCGCGCGCGCACGCTCAAGCGTGGCTTAATGCAGTTGTTGACCGATCCCGAAATCCAAAACGATTTTTTGAAGCACCCGTTGATCCGCATTATCGAACCCGAACTGGAACAAGTCGAAGTCACACGGGGCAGCGCTCAAGCCGCCGCCTCCGCGAGTCAGCAGGGTGGTGGGGGCGGCGTGTCGTATATTCGCCCGGAAGTGTTCGCCAAAGTGCTGACCGACATCCTGACCGAGCGCGCGCAACTGCGCCTGTATGCGCCGCTGATCACCGCTGTCACGCAGTTGCCCGCGTCGGCGCACAAAAAGCAGCTCGAAACGCTGATCTATGGCGCGCAGAACACCGGCATCGGCTTGAGCGAAATTCGCGCCGAAGCCGAAACCCTGTCCAACACCCAAGCCGACGTCAAAATGGCGATTATGCGCGCGATCAGCGAACTCGAAGCGCTGCATCCCGCCGCACTCACGCATGGGGGCAGCCGCTTACTGCCGCTGTTGGATGGGCTGCGTCAGGTCAATGATGAAGGCTTTCAGCGCGCGCTGCGGGTGATCGTCGCGTCGGCAAACACGCTCGATGAGGCGCAAGCTAACATGGAACAGTGGTTCAACGCCAAGATGGATCAACTGACCGAGGGTTACAAGCGCTATATCACGTACATCTCGTTCGTGATCGGCTTGGTGCTGGCGCTGGCGCTCAACGCCGATAGTCTGCATATGGCGCGCGCGCTGTGGGAAGACCCGACCCTGCGTGAGGCGGTGGTTGCCGCCGCGCAGCAGCAGGTCGATGAGGGAACGCCTGAGGTTGTCGTCGTGCCGCCTGCGCCTGAAACTGACGAAGCTGGAGCGGAAGCGGAAGCCGAAGCCGAAACCACGCTTGATGACGTGATCGACTCGGCGGATGCGGTCGCCGTCGCGCTGCAAGATATTCTCACGCTCAATTTGCCTATCGGGTGGGAATTTCGCGAACTGCCGCAATGTATCGTCGTTGCTGAGGGCGTGCGCGCGCGCGAATGCGACGATCTGCGGAATGTGTGGCTGTTGGGACCCGCGAATAATCCCGATTATTGGCTCGGCATCTTCGCGCGCAAGTTGATCGGCATTTTCCTCACGGCGGTGGCGGTAGCGCAGGGCGCGCCGTTCTGGTTCGATCTGCTTAATCGGCTGGTGCGGCGCAACTAACGCGCGTCCATTAGGAACGTAGGGGCGACGCACCATCGCCCCTACGCAAATAGCTCTTAATCCCCCAACGCGGTGACAGGCGCTTCTTCCTGCCAGAATTCGGGATCATACGCGGGCAGTTCGCAGCGCAGCGGCTTGTCGTCACGATAGCCGAGCGCGTAATCCGCCTGCATCAGTGTGTGAATCTCGCTTGTGCCTTCGTAAATGGTCGCGCCCTTGCTGTTCCGCAGATAGCGCTCCACCGGATACTCATCGCTGAAGCCATACGCCCCGTGAATCTGCACGGCTTCGAGCGCTGCTTGCACGCTGTGATCGGTGGCATACCACTTGGCGACGCTGGTCTCGCGCGTGTTGCGGATGCCTTCATTCTTCATCCAGCCGACGCGCAAACACAGCAGATTAGCCGCGTCGTACCACTGCTGCATCAAGCCGATCTTCTGCTTGATCAGTTGGTGTTCCGCGATCACTTTGCCGCCCGTCTTGCGATCCAGCGCATACTTAACGCTGTCCTCCATGCACGCGCGGATCAAGCCCGTCGCGCCTGATGCCACGGTATAACGCCCGTTATCGAGCGCCGCCATCGCAATCTTGAAGCCTTCGCCTTCTTCACCCAAGCGATTGGCAACCGGAACTTCGACATCCTGCATGGCGACCCAACCCGTTGAACCCGCGCGCACGCCCAACTTGCCGTGAATGTCGCCCGTCGTCACGCCCGCCATATCGCTGGTGACGATGAACGCGGTCATGCCGCGATGCCCCGCTTCCGGATCGGTTTTGGCGATGACCAGAAAGTGATGCGCTTTGGTGGCAAGGCTGATCCACATTTTCTCGCCGTTGAGGATGTAGGTATCTCCGACGCGGCGCGCAGTCGAACCCATGTTGATCACATCGCTGCCGAAGCCCGGTTCGGTCAGGCAGAACGCGGCGTATTTCTCACCGCGCGCTTGCGGCACCAGAAAGCGCTGCTTCTGGTCTTCCGTTCCCCATTGCAGCAGCGACATGCTGTTCAAGCCCACATGCACCGACATGATCACGCGCAGGGTGGTGTCAGCGCGTTCGAGTTCCTCGCACACCAAACCCAGCGTAATGTAGTCGAAACCCTGTCCGCCATAGCGCACGGGGATGTTGATGCCCAAAATGCCCAATTCCGCCATGCGCGGCAAAAATGCGGGATTCAACTGCTGTTTGCGATCCCACTCACCGATCACGGGGATCACTTCTTTAGCGGCGAAATCGCGCACCATCTTTTGGGCTTGCAAATGTTCTTCGTTAAGTGCGAAATCCATGAGTTCGAGTCCTGTTCTCTGTTTTGTCTCTGCCACTTTTTGGCAGTTTTAACCAAAAGGATTTTAGGTTTTTGGGCGCAATCTGCTATGCGACAGATGCCGCTTTTCGGTGAAAATTTGATTATCTCATTATACCTGATCGCATCACATGAAGGTATGGTTATGGTGGCTGCACACACAATCTACGCCCAACCCGATACGCTGGTGACGACCTACTTACACATGATCCACCGTGAGCAGTTTCGCCCCGCGTTCGTCGAGCAAGACGGGCTGCTGATGATGCAAATGCGCCAACCCGACCTTAACTTCTATCGCTTCATGTATCGCGCTGTAGGTGAGCATTGGTGCTGGCGCGACCGCCTGATCATGCCCGACGACGAACTGCGCGCAGCGCTGGCGCAGCCGGGCGTGAGCGTGAATGTGCTGTATCTACAGGGTATTCCGGCGGGTTATGTCGAGCTTAAGCCACAGGCGGGCAGCACGGAAATCGCGTATTTCGGTCTGCGCCCCGATTATTTCGGAATGGGCTTGGGTAAGCACCTGTTGAGCTACGGCATCCGCAAGGCGTGGGATGACGGCGCTAACCGTGTGTGGGTGCATACGTGCAATCTCGATGGTCCTCACGCGCTGACCAACTATCAAAAGCGCGGCTTTAGCGTGTTCGATGTTCAGCAGCAGCCGATGCCCGCGCGCTATTTATAGCCTGAAAAATTGCACAACTCGATTCGTGCAAAGCGCCCAAAGCGGGCGTTTTTCGATCAGGGCTGGGCACGCTCGGAAAAAGTTCGATGCGCGTCTAATTAGATAAGTGTCGAATTAGATGTGCATCAAAATATAGTTGATCGAACGCCTGAACATCCACCCAACTGCCTGAATCGCGCGCCAATGTGCTACAATTTCCCCACTTTAACAGGGTGATAGTCTCATCCGCCTCATCAAGCACGCACAAGAGGAACACTCATGAGCGAATGGAAGCCGATCATCGGCTTGGAGATTCACGCCGAACTGCTGACCAAAACCAAGATGTTCAGCGCTTGTCCCGTGGTGGACAGCGTGACTGCGCCGCCGAACACTGCCGTTGATCCGGTGTCGTTGGGGTTGCCCGGCACGCTGCCCGTGATCAATAAGCAGGCGCTCGAAATGGCGATGATGGTCGGTTTGGCGCTCAACTGCACGATCCCGCCGATCAACCAGTTCGCGCGCAAAAGCTATTTCTATCCCGACCTGCCCAAAGGCTACCAGATCAGCCAGTATGATCGCCCACTGAACGTTGACGGCTGGATCGACATCGAGTTAAGCGATGGCAGTAGCAAGCGCATCCGGGTGCGGCGCGCGCATCTTGAGGAAGACACGGGCAAGTTGATGCACACCGACGACGGCAGCTTGGTCGATTACAATCGTGCGGGCGTGCCGCTGCTCGAAATCGTGACCGAACCCGACATCAACAGCGCGGAAGAAGCCGAAGTGTACGCGCGTAAGCTGCGCGCCATTCTGCGCTATCTGGGCGTGAACGATGGCGACATGAGCAAGGGCATCATGCGGATCGAGCCGAATATCAGCGTGATGCACCGCGACGATACGGGTTATCGCACGCGCACGGAAGTCAAAAATCTGAACAGCATTCGCTCGGTGTTCCGCTCGATTGAGTACGAAATCGAGCGTCAGATCGCGGCGTGGGAGGCGGGCGAAGGTGTCCGCCAAGCGACGATGGGTTGGGATGAAGTGCGTCAGCGCACCATCGTGCAGCGCTACAAAGAGTCGGCGGAAGAATATCGCTACTTCCCCGAACCCGATCTGCCGATTGTGGTGGTCACGCCTGAATGGGTGGACGAAGTGCGCGCGCGCCTGCCCGAACTGCCCGACGCCAAGCGCGACCGCTTCATGAATGATCTCGGTTTGCCCAAGTATGATGCGTCGGTGCTGGTTGCCGAACAAGCGACCGCTGATTACTTTGAGGCGGCGGTGGCGGCGGGCGCGGGTGCGAAATCGACCGCCAACTGGATCATCGGGTCGCTGTTCGGGTTGGTTAATCGTGATAACCTTGAACGTGAACAACTGGCTGACAAGGTTAACGCCGTTCAGCTTGCCGCGCTGGTGCAATTGGTCGATGACCGCGTGATCAATAAGGCGACGGCGACCGAAGTCCTCAACGAAATGTGGGACACGGGCGCTGATCCGAACGCGATTGTCGCGCGGGATGGCTTGGCGCAGATCAGCGACACGGGCGCAATCGAGTCCGCCGTGCAGGATGTTCTCGATGCCAACGCCGAAATGGTGGCGCGTTATATCGCGGGCGAAGATAAGCTGCTGGGCCCGTTGATGGGCAAGGTCATGGCGGCGACGAAAGGCAAGGGCGATCCGGCGGTGGTGCGCGAGGTGCTAAGCGTGAAATTGGCGGGGCTGCGGGGTTAGGTTTATGAGGCGAGATAGTGAACTCGCCTCTGGTTATTTTTAACGAAATATGTTAGAATTTTAGTTCTAAACACGACTTTGGCTGGACTGAAATCGCGGAGTAAGGGCAATGGCGAGTTTTCAACAAGTGATCATCGTAGGAAATCTGGGGCGCGATCCCGAATTGAAGTATCTGCAATCGGGCGTGCCTGTGTGCAATTTTACCGTCGCCGTCAGCACCTTTAGCGGCACAGGCGAAGGTCGTCAGGAAAAAACCACCTGGTTTCGGGTGGCAGCATGGCGCGACCTGGGCGAGCGCTGTAATCAATACTTGAGCAAAGGGCGCTCGGTGATGGTGATCGGCACGATTGACGCGCGTGCGTATACCGACAACAGCGGACAACCGCAAGCCACACTCGAATTGACCGCGCGTGATGTGCGTTTCCTCGGCAGTCGCGGGGATAGCGCGGGCGGCGGGGATGGAGACGGTGGCGATGGCGGTTACAGCGGCGGCGCGCCCTCCAATGAGGACGATATTCCGTTCTAAAACAGGTAAGGGTGAGCTGTCCAACCGGAATTGTTGGACAGCTCACTTGAATGGTCTTATGACGAGACTGAGACACAACCCCGGTTGCCAGTGTAACCTTAGTGGTTACGCTGGAAAAACAGGACTTTTTCTCAAGTTACATTGCATTCTCTCCCACCTGTGTTGGCTGGCGACGGAAACTGACGCGAAACGCGGATCACTCGAAGCTGTAGTCGAAGGTGTAAGGAACGTTCTCGTTGCCATCATATGAGAAGCCGCCGCTGCCCTTCAATCCGCGAAGTTCCTCTGTCCCTGACCCCGGCACGACTGTCCATGTGCCTGTCGTGATGTTACCCACGGTTCCGCCCGCATGTTGCAGCACAAAGCTGCCGGAACGGTCGCCGAGTTTGCCGACGATACGCTGGTAGCCAATGAAGGTCGCCGAGCCGTCGGCGTGCATGACGACGACGTTTTGATTGATCCCTTCGCCCTGAATAGCGCCGCTGAAGGTGTCGTTCTGTTTGTAGTGGTAGAGCGTGGGCGCGCCTTCGACTTCGTGGAAAGGCTGCATGTCGTAACTGGTGGTGAGATACGTGCCACTGGCTTGGGTGGTCATGAGTTATCCTTTTCGCAATGCAATACACGATGAATCTTATTCCGAGTGCCGCCAAAAGAATTGTAAAAACGCGACAGTGACCAACTTCCATGCTATTCTCTAAAAAGTTGTTGGGATGAAGGAATGATCATGACACATGCCATCGAGCGGATCACGCCGTGTATGCTTGAACCGGAAGTGGCGCTGAAAAAATACGAGCAGATGCGTCTCCCGCCTTCACCGCATGTTGGCATGTTCGTCCAATACTACTGGGGCGCGGTCTGGAATTTGCAGGGGTGCGAACCGTATGTGCATGAGTCGCTGCCCGATCCGTGTATGCATATGGTCTTCGAAGCGGGGTGGTCGCGCGTCGTTGGCGTCACAAGTGGAAAATTTCGCGTTCAGCTGGAAAACGACGGACGTATCTTCGGCATCTGTTTCAAGCCGGGGGCATTTTACCCGCTGGTCAAGACACCGATGGCTGCCTATACGGACAAGACATTTCTGGTGAGCGACGTTTTCGACGAGGCAGGGGCAGCACTGCGCGATTCCATCCTGTCGGCGGATGAGGATACGGAGCGGGTGCGGATTGCCGAGGCTTTCTTGCGGGAAAGTTTGTCGGAGCCGGACGAAAACGATCAGCTGGTTCGAACGGCAGTTGATTTGATCATCGACGACCCCGACATTGCGAAAGTTGATGATCTGGTTGAGCGAACCGGGGTGAACAAGCGCAAGCTCCAGCGCTTATTTAGCCAGTACGTCGGCGTCAGCCCGAAGGCGGTGATCCAGCGCTACCGGCTAAATGATGCCGCCGATCATCTACTGACACGCCCAGCCACAGACGCAACGCGGGTGGCGGTTGAGTATGGCTATTTCGATCAATCGCACTTCATCAGAGACTTCAAGGAGGCGGTCGGCAAGACGCCGAGTCGCTTCGCGAAGGGGGCAGGGGCTGCCGGTTCCTAATGCTGTTGCCCAAGATTCACCCATTCCAGAATTTGTTCATCGGCGTGATGACGCCACCATGCGTTGATGCTTTCCACGCCTGTAGAATCATTCTAGCGTGCGCCGCGTGGGGCGTGGGGATTTGACGATGCGCCGAATCCCTGCGCCGCCACACGGGTCATCCTTCCCCCGTAACGAATGCACTATCCCCGCGTGCTAAATTTCGCTACAATCTCACCACGATAAATAACCATATTCATTCATGAATCCGCCGGAGTACCACTTTTGACCGCACCTCCACCTGTCACCGGGCTGACCAGTGCTGAAGCAGCCGACCGCATCGCGCGCGGGTTGTGCAACGACTATAATCCGCGTGTGAGCCGCACGTATTGGCAAATCTTCCGCGATAACGTCCTCAACCTATTCAATATCGTCATGGGCGTGCTGCTGTTCACCGTGCTGCTGTTTCAAGATTACGCGACGGTGTTCTTCGCGGGCTTCAGTGTTGTGACGAATGCGTTTTTGGGCGCGATTCAAGAAGCAGCCGCCAAACGGCAACTGGATAAACTGGCGGCGCTGGCATTGAGCGATGCGCGTGTGATCCGGGATGGGCAGTACAAGCAGATCGCGCTGCGGGATATTGTGCTTGACGACTTGATCCCGATTGAGCCGGGTGACCGCTTGCCGGTGGATGGGCTGGTGGTGTTAAGCGACGCGCTCGAATTGGATGAGTCGCAGTTGACCGGAGAAGCGGACGCGGTCGCCAAAGAGGAAGGCGCGGAAACGTTAAGCGGATCGTTCTGCGTGGCGGGCAGTGGCATCATTCGGGCGACGCGCGTGGGCAAGAACAGCGCCGTTAACCAATTGAGCGATGAAGCGCGCCAATATAAGCGCGTGCTGACGCCGATTCAGCAGCGCATTAACTTGCTGGTGCAGCTCGCGGTCGTGGTGATGGCGGTATGTACGCCGATGATTTTCGTCACGGGTTATTTGCAGGTGGGCGAGTGGATCAACCTATTCACCTTCCGCAACGCGACGATCTTCGTCGCCAGCATCGTGCCGCAGGGCTTGGTGCTGACCGCGATCCTGTCGCTGACCATCGGTGCGATCAACATCAGCCGCAAGCAAACGCTCGTTCAGCGCGTGAACGCGGTCGAATCGATGGCGAATGTGACGACGCTGTGTTTCGACAAAACCGGTACGCTGACGCGCAATAAATTGACCGTGACGCAGATCATTCCGCTGCTGGACATGCCCGCGCCGCAGATCGAACATGATTTGCAGGTGTACACGACTAACTTGAGCAGTTTGAATCGCACCGCTGCCGCGATTGCCGATCACCTGGATGAGTCGAGCAATGGCAGCACGCCCGCGCTGCCTGCCGAGACGAAAACGCGCGAAGTGCCGTTCACGTCGGGGCGCAAGTGGGGCGCGGTGGTGCTGGATCAACGCACGCTGATCTTAGGCGCGCCGGAGCGGGTGCTGCCCACTGAAGCGCACGGCGCGCGCG
>JBGSRB010000057.1:0-3663 GCA_041737735.1 Anaerolineae bacterium
GCGCGGGGTGACGCTCGGGCAGTATGGGCGCGGCGCCCGGTTCAAAGATGCTGTTGTCAACACGCCGCGTCCGTCGCGCGCGCAGATCGCTGCGTAGCCCGCGGATGTTCTCATCCAGCGAGATGAGCAGCTCAAGCACCTGCGCTAACGCATACACCCCCACCAGACTGACCAGAGCCGCCCCGAAGCCGCACACCGAATAAAGTGCGATGCCGATCACGCCTTGTGCGAAGGGGATGTTGTTCATCACTAATGTCTGCTCGACTGCGTTCAGCGTGACCATGACGCCCACAAAGACGATCACGGCGACGACGACGCCGACAACCGCAGTTAGCTTCTGCAGAAGGCTGTACAGCCTGATCGCCCAGTAGCGCATTATTTGCTTTCCGTGTTATAGGACTCGCGCAACATCCAGAACCATCTTTCTCTTATCGCTTGGCTTGTTGCGGTACATTTCCAGTAGTTCAATCTCATCTTGTGATAAATCGCCCTGACCACGCAAGGGACGATCTGCTATGTTGGTCAGCCCTAGAAGCCAATCGGCGGTTGTGTCAAGCGCAAATGCTAGGGCGATAATCACATCCCCCGTGGGGTCTTGCTTTCCAGTTTCGTATTTCGAGATTTGACGCTGACTAGTGCCAACCCGTTCAGCTAATTCCTCTTGGGTCATGCCTAGTTGCTTTCGCCTGAAAGCAATGCGCTGACTGTTCAAAATTGAGGTTACTCCTTATAGTTCCAATTTTACATTCAATATGATATTGACGGAACGATTAAAGAGGTGTAGAGTCTTAGTACCTATGGGGCGTAAGTCCCTAGTCTTTAATCTAGTGTAGTACCTATAGGATGTAGGGAGGTAGAACTTGGCAAGTAAATGGAAGGAAATTGAGATGAAGTACGGCAAGCCCATGCGCGACGTGCTGGTCGATCTTTACGCTGAACATGGCGTGAAGGCAACGCCTCAATCGGTGATCGCCGCCGAACTCGGCGTCAGTCAGCCGACGCTGTCGCAATGGGTTGCCCGTGCAGGGCTGAAGCGGCGCGTCGTGCTGGTTCGCGGCTGGGAGCGCGTCGGATGAATCTGCATCACAGCAATGTAGAAAGCGGTTTTTGTCCGTGCTGCTTAAATACCTGCTACTGGATCAAAGTTCGTTCAGGCGGGCGTCGGTTTGGGTTGAAATGGGCAGGCGACCGCGCCCTGTCGATATTCGGAGAAGTGATCTTTGACCGTGCAGGCGTGACCTACTGGCACATGGCAATCGAGGAAGAATGTCCAGACATGTCTGATGCTTCCGTGCTTTCGCATTTCTTCGACGACCTGAAATACATGGAGCGTGCAGCGTGAAAGCCTTTCGACTGTCGATTTACTTGGGTGTGTTCGTCACCCTGTTTTATTGCGGGCTGCTCAGTCTCGCCACGCCCGATCAGTTGCCGCTGCTCGTGGTGTTCTGGATGACCAAGATCGCGTTCGTCATTCTCGCGGGCTGTGCGCGCTTTGCCGAGGATCGCTACGTCCGCGAGAAGTACGCGCAGCTTGACGATCTGGCGGCGCGGGCTGATGAGGCGCATTCAGTAGCTTTGGCTTTGCTAGAGAAGGAGAAGTATGAACGCTCATGAGGAGTGGATCGTCGCGCTCGTGACGCATCCCGACAGCTTCAAGATGTTGGCGGGATTGGTATTGCTGGCATTGCTTTTTATGGGCATGGCTATTGTATTCGGAAAGGATCAGAAATGACCACACGACGCTATGAGGACTTGGGCGATCCCGAAAAGTGGGCATTGATGGAGGTATTGCTTGACGGCGGCTATCTGGCGCTGGAGGGTAACGATCTCGTAGTGACAGCGTTCGGGGATAGCTGGATTGACGACATGCTCCAGCGCGGCGATACCCAACCGATTGAGGCGGTGCAGTCATGAGTAAGCGACTTCCTCTTGCGCTGGCGCTGATCGTGTTTTATTCGTTCGCCCCACTCGCGGTTTGGTGGATCGTGTCATTCGCGGATCGACTCACCATGTCCGCGACTTACGACAATCAGGTCGAGATGATCCCGTTCATGCTGGTGGGCTTAGCGGGCGCATTTGTCTGGGCGTGCGTAAACCGCGTGGTCGGTGATTTGTACAAGCAAATGAAAAGCGAACTTGCGCGGAAAGATGAGGTGCAGTCGTGATCACTGAGACGATCATGGCGGGTGTTCTGTACCGGAACATCGGCGGCTATCCCGATCATATTGACGTGTATCTCGCGGGTGTTTGGCGTCAGGTCGAACACATCGACAATGGTCAAATGGTCAAAGGCGCGTGGGTCAGCGCTGGCGATTATATCTATATCGGATACCGCGATGAGGCGGAGAACTATCTCGAAGTCGCCTTCAACAGGATTGATATGGTGACGATCCGCTATGAGGAGTCCACGCCCGACGATGAGCCGTGCTTCACGCTCACCGATGCGCCCACCCGCCCCGCTCCCCACGTCGCGCTTGCCCAGTGGCGACGCCGTCCGCGCCAAAGTTTGTATGCGGCAATGACTGGGCTGATCAACGATGGCTTGGTTGTGTCAGTAGAGTTGCCCAACGGAAGCGTCGGTTATGCGCCTTCGGCTGATGGTCGTGCGCTCATGCAAGAAGAAACGATCAACACGTTTCTGGACATCGTGGGCTTGATGGTCTTTGGTAACACAGTACGCGCGGCGGATCAGGCGGTGCAGTCGTGATCTACATCCTCAAGTTTGAGCGCAAATTGGGAAACTACAGCAACCCACGCGCGCAGGCACAGTATTACGTTGGTTGGTGTCACGACGGCGGATTAGATGATCGCATCCGTGAACACCGAGCCGGTCGCGGCGCTGCGATCACGCGCCATGCAGTGCGCTGCGGGATCGCGTTCAGCGTCGTGGCAACCTTGCCGGGTGATCGCGCCGTCGAAAAGCAATTGAAGCGCATGAAGAATACGCCCCGTTTCGTTTCTAAATTGGAGAAAGGTCAAGCATATGCACGGGTCAGTTGAGATCGTCATGATCCCTGTTTCGTGGTCAATGAGCCGCGAAGAAGCCTTCCTAGCTCAAAACAATGGGCGCATGGATGAAATTAAAAGCCATCGGATGCGCGAAAACGAGGAAGGCAAGCAAGCGCTCGCTGACCTGCTGAGCCAAGACTACGTTGTAGTCGGTCAGACGACCACAGAGGGAGCAGGTCGAACCCTGCTCGTGTTTACGCTGTACAAGCGCGCGGCGGATCGGATTCCCGCCCACCCCGCCGCGCGCGTCGAATAGCACCACCCTTTTGCCCGTTAACGAACGCGGGCGGCTGATCTGCAATCAGTCGCCCGCACAAAGGAAGGTACATAGTGAGTGTAATGCAGAATAATATTAACGAGCAAGGGGACTTTAATCCCCTACACAGCTTGCGCGCTCTCTCAGATGACGAGCGCATCGACGCTTACGAATCCGCCCGTGCGGTGATCATGCGCAAACTCGGCGATCGCCCGGCGCGCGACTCGTTCGCGCAGGCGCTCAGCCGCTACCCGGTCACAGTGACGCGCATCATCGGCGTCACAATGGCGCTGGTGTTCATCGGCGCGGCGCTGCCTTCACTGTTTCGCCTGTTCACCGCGGGGCGCGATTACTTCCTTCACGGGATCGATGATCCTGTGCAAGCCGCGATCGTCGGC
>JBGSRB010000067.1:0-2230 GCA_041737735.1 Anaerolineae bacterium
GGTGGTGCATCATGGTGGCAGCGGCACGACAGCATCAGGTTTGCGCGCGGGTGTTCCCACCGTGATCGTCCCGTTCTTAGGCGATCAGCCGTTCTGGGGGCGCAGGGTGCAGGCGTTGGGCGCAGGCACAGCGCCGATCCCCAACAAGAAGCTGACCACCGACGCGCTGACCGACGCGATCCGCAGTGCGGTTAACGATGCTGCCCTGCGTACAAGCGCCGCGCGCGTCGGGGCGCTGCTGCGCGCTGAGGACGGCATCGCCAACGCAATCACGTTTATCGAACGCTATTCGGCGGGCGATCACCATTGACGCGCACGATCTGCTCATGGGATACTCATAGACACCCACTTCAATTCACGCTAGGGAGTATCCCATTCCATGAATCAACCTGATCTCAGCCGCCCACGCACGCCGCGTGAGTTCGTCCGCATATTGCTCACGGGTTTT
This sequence comes from Anaerolineae bacterium, assembly GCA_041737735.1. Taxonomy (GTDB): domain Bacteria; phylum Chloroflexota; class Anaerolineae; order Aggregatilineales; family Phototrophicaceae; genus Flexifilum. The sequence goes on from JBGSRB010000067.1 coordinate 449, forward strand.
GCCATGGGCTGTGCCGATATTGTGCCGGGCGTTTCCGGCGGCACGGTCGCGTTCATCGCGGGCATTTACACGTCCCTGCTCGAAGCGATCAAGTCGTTCAATCTGGATGCGCTGCGTTTGGCGCTCGGCTTGAAAATCCGTGAACTGCTGGCGCACATTCCGCTGGCGTTTCTGCTCACACTGGGCATCGGCATTGTCAGCGCGATTCTGCTGCTGTCGAACGCGCTCGGCACGGCGCTGGAACTCTACCCGACGTATGTGTTCGCCTTCTTCGGCGGCTTGATCGCGGCGTCGATTGTGGCGATTGCCGTCAAAATCCGCTGGAGCGCGCCCACATTGATCGCCTTTGTGATTGCGGCGGTGTTCGCCTTCTTCCTCGTGGGGTTGAACCCACTGCAAGATGCCAATCACAGCGCGCCGGTGTTATTCTTCAGCGGCATGATCGCTATCTGCGCGATGATCCTGCCGGGCATTAGCGGTTCGTTCATCCTGCTGATTCTCGGTCAGTATCGCTTCATTCTCGAAGCGGTGCGCACCTTCGACGTGATCAGTGTGGTATCTGTGGCAGCAGGCTGCGTGGTGGGCATTCTCGGCTTTTCGCGTGTGCTAAGTTGGCTGCTCGATCGCTATGAAGCGCTGACGATTGCCGCGCTGGTCGGTTTCATGCTCGGTTCGCTGCGGAAAATCTGGGATGAAGCCGTGATCGGGCTGGAACTCATTCCCGAATTTGGCGCGACTGAGATCGCGCTAACGCTCGTGCTGATCGTGATCGGCTTCGTGCTGGTCAGCGTGATCGATCACCTGCAAAGCGGGACGAATCCGCTGTTGGCGCTGGTGTGGAAGCCGCGCCGCGCTGAAGTGCAGGCGTAAAGCAACCTGTAAATGATGTATAGGGGCGACGGTGCGCGTTCGGCGCTTGCTTCGCCCCTATTCGACTCCGCACCATGCCCGCGCCGCATCCGCGATCACGCGCGCGCATGTGATCACGCTGTCGAGTTCGACATATTCAACCGCCGCGTGCATTCCAGCACCTGTGGGTCCATAAATCACCGTCGGAATCCCCGCGCGGGCGAACACTGCCGAGTCAAGCCATGCCGCCATGCCCACATGGTCAGGCGCGCGCCCTATCACCCGCTGGAATGATTGCGCCACGGTTTGCACAATCGGCGCATCGGGCGCGATCTCATAACCCAGACGCAGCAGATCAAGATCATAGTGCGCTTGAAAGCCGAGGCGCATTGTCTGCAACTCGCGGAGGCGATCCGTCCATAACGCGCGCACATCCGCCTCGGTCGTGGTGGGCAGCAAGCGCTGTTCGATCTGCAAAGTGCAGCGATCCGGATACGTGCTTAAGCCGAGTCCACCGCTGATCGTGCTGGCATGAACCGACGCCCGCCCCAACAGCGGATGCAGCGTTTGCGGAAATTCAACCGTGTTCAGGTGATCAAGCAGCGCCAGCACGCCGCCCATGTGCGTGATCGCGTCCACGCCTTCATCGTAGAGGCTGCCGTGCGCGGCGATCCCTTCCGTGATCACGGTCAGCCACGCGAAGCCCTTATGCGCGATGCACAGATCGCCGCCCGTCGGTTCGGTCAGGATCGCGGCGTCAGGCTTAAGCGTCGTGATCAGCGTTTCCGCGCCAATGCTGGCGTATTCCTCATCGGTGACGAACGCGAGGATCAAGTCGCCCGTCAATTCGACATCGCGCAGCGCCGCCGCAGCGCCGAGGATCGCCGCCAAGCCGCCTTTCATGTCGAGCGCGCCGCGCCCGTAGACAAAGCC
>JBGSRB010000113.1:0-2387 GCA_041737735.1 Anaerolineae bacterium
CACCACCGGACCCAAGTTCACGCATTACGCCGGATTTCAAGGGAGCATTGCCGGACGTAACATGCTGCTGCCCATCGGTAAGGCGCAAGGTCATATAGAAATTTTGCCGTGGGTCACGTTCACCGAGCCGGAAGTCGCGCACGTCGGTCTGACCGAAGATCAGGCACGCGACCAACACGGCGCTGCGGTCAAGGTCTATGTGTTGCCGATGAGTGAAGGCGACCGTGCAGTGACGGAAGGCGATACCGACGGCTTCATCAAGCTGGTTTACAAGGGCAGGGGTGAACTGCTCGGCGCGACAGTCGTCGCTGAACGCGCGGGTGAGATGATCACGGAGTATAGCTTGGTGATTGCGAAGAAACTGAGCGCGCGCAGTCTGATCAGCGTGATCCATCCTTACCCAACCTACTCGGACATCGCCAAGAAAGCCCTGTCCAACCTGCTGGTGCATGAACTCCTGAATGGGACGAGCGGACGGTTATTGAAAGCGATTGTGAAACGCCTGCCATGATGGATGGAGTGCTGCGTCAGGTCAAAGAAAAACTGCTGCTGCCGGCGGCGCAGCGCCTCAATCGTCGCGTCAATCCGACGACCATCACCCTGATAGCCGGGATCGCGGGCGGATTAGCCGCCCTTGCCGCGTGGCAGGGGAACAACCTGCTTGGCTTGGGGTTATGGTGGCTCAACCGCACGCTGGATGGCTTGGATGGCACCATAGCGCGGGTCAGCGGACAGCAATCCGATTGGGGCGGCTATCTCGATCTTGTGCTGGACTTCTTGGTTTACACCGCGATTCCGTTCGGATTGGTCATGCGCCAACCGAGCCTCGAAGGGATGGTCATCCTCGCGTTCGTGTTTGGGGTGTTTTACATCAACGCGGGCGCCTATTTGTATCTGGCGGCGCTGCTGGAACGCCGTGAACAGGGCGCGCAACAGCGCGGCGAGCTGACTTCGATCACCATGCCCGGCGGTGTGATCGAAGGGACAGAGGCGGTCATTTTCTTCAGCCTGTTCTTTTTGCTGCCGGACTGGTTGATCCCGCTGCTGCTCTTACTCGGCGTGCTGGTGGCGGTGAGTGCCATCCAGCGGTTGGTGTGGGCAGCACGTCATTTACGTTAAAGGAGTCGTTTCTATGCGTTTTAAAGTTTGGCTGATGATCATCGTTCTCGCGGTCTTGACCAGCGCCGCGTCTGCTCAGGAAGCGGCGGAAGCGCCCCCGGGTTTTGCCAGTTGGGAAGATGTGCTCGCGCAAGCCAACGGACAAACTGTGAACTGGTATCTGTATGGTGGATCAGATGCGATCAACGGTTTTGTCGACACCTTCTACGCGCCGCTGCTGGCGCAGGAATACGGCATCACCCTCAACCGTGTGCCGGTGGCAGATACAGCCGATGCTGTGAATCAGGTCTTGAGCGAAACCGAAGCTGGCGTCGCTGAGACCAGCGGCGCGGTCGATCTGATCTGGATCAATGGCGAGAATTTCTCCACCTTACGCCAAGCCGATCTCCTGTATGGACCGTGGGCGCAAACCATCCCCAACAGCGTGCTGGTAGACTGGGACAACCCGGCGATCAACCTCGATTTCGGTCGTCCGGTCGATGGCTATGAAAGTCCGTGGTCGAGCGCGCAGTTCCATTTTATCTATGACTCGGCGCGGATTGCCGAAGCCGATTTGCCGGGCAGCTTCGCTGAACTGACCGCGTGGATTCAGGCTCATCCGGGACGCTTCACCTATATCGCGCCGGGACCCGGTGGCTACATGGGGACGCGCTTTGTCAAGCAAATCTTCTTTGAGATCAGCGGCGGGCAGGATCAATGGCTCGGTGATTTCAATCCGACCCTGTATGACGAGTGGTCGCCGCAGGTGTGGAATTTGCTGAATGAGTGGACACCGAATCTGTGGCGGCAGGGCGAAACCTATCCCGCCAACGAAAACGAACTGCGCGATTTGTTCGCCAACGGTGAAGTCGATTTCGCCTTCACGCAAGAAATTTCGGGGGCGAGCGTCTACATTAACGATGGGCGTCTGCCGGAAACAGCGCGGGCGTTCGCTTTCACGGAAAACATGATCGGCGACTTCAACTATGTGGCGATCCCCGCCAACGCCGCCCACAAAGCCGCCGCGCTCGTGCTAGCAAATCTGATTTTACAACCCGACTTGCAAGCGGCGCAGGTGCTGCCGGAGAACGGATTCGGGTTAGGTTTCGGCATCGATGTGAACCGTGTCACCGAACCCGCCGATCGCCTCACACTCGAAGAAGCGGCGGCGAATCTCGGCGCGGGTGCAGCCGATCCGGCGGCGTTGGCGGCGGCGCTCGTCTCTGATCTGGCAGCTGAGTATCAGACGCGGGTCGAAGCCGACTGGGAAGCGCATGTCCTCCTCCGCT
>JBGSRB010000114.1:0-6114 GCA_041737735.1 Anaerolineae bacterium
GGCGCGCCCATTCTTCCGCCGTGAACGGGCGCAGCGCCGCCAGCACGCCCGCATAGACCATGCCGCCGATCACCAGCGCGATCAACGGCTGCGTGTTCCAGCCAAGGAGCAGCACGGCGAGCAGCGCGCCGCCCGCGATCAACGGACGCGCGATCACGCCAATCCAGTCGATGCGTCCTAACGCGCCGTGCAGCAGTAGGGCAAACGGGATCAGCAGCACGGCTTCCGACGCAATCGTCGTGATCGCGGCGGCGCGATAGCCGAACTGCGGCACGAAAATCAGATTGGTGATGATGTTAAACCCGACCGCGATCACGAACGCCCGCGTGATGCGCTGCTGCAAGTCGAGCGCGATCAACACGTACTGCGTCACGCTGTTGATCCAGCCGATGGGGATGCTCCAGATCATCAACTGGGTGGCGATGGCGCTGTCCGGCAAATACTGCGCGCCGCCCAGTAACGCGGTCAGCGCTTCCGCCATAAACGTGAACATCACCGCGACGGGCAGCGCCAGCGCCACCAGCAGCTTGATCGCCAGCGTATAGGTGCGCTTGAGCGCGTCGCGGTCACTCTGCGCCTGCCGCGACATGACGGGCAGCAGCGCCTGGGTGAAAAAAGCCGGAATCACATTGAGCGCGCTGATCCACTTATACGCCACGCTGTACTGCCCGACCATGCGCGCGCCGTGAATCGCTTCGATGATCACCACGTCGATCTGAAAGAAGATCGTCGCCAGGAAGTGATTGAGCATCAACGGGAAACTCGCGCCCATCATCCGCCGCATCAGGGGGAAGTCAAGACCCCACCCCCGACCCTGTGGTTCTTGTGTTGGGCTGTTGCGCGCGATCAGCGCCCGCCCCGCCCACATCAGGATCGCAAACGTCAGCAGGTTGCTCACGATGCTGACCGCCGCCAACCCGACGATGCCCCAACCCGCGATCAGCACCAGCAAGCCCAACGCCGCCTTGTTGATCGTGGCGACGGTGGTCACGGCGGCGGGGGTTTCGGCGCGCTCGAAAGCGTAGAACAGCGCGGTCATGCCTGTGCTGAGGCTGTTGGGCAGCAAACCGACATAGAGCAAGCCAATGGCGATCAGCGCGGTCGCGTCCAGCGGCGGATCAACGGTGAGATTGCGTGCGCTCAGAAACGCGATCAGCAGCGGCACACCGATCAGCGCTAAGCCGATGCGCATGGCGCTGGTGTTGACGAACAAATGCCGCGCCTGCGACCGATCCCGCGCCACTTCGCGCGTGAGATACAGGTTCAAGCCGAAGTTGCTGAAAATGTCGAACCACACGAACACCACACCCGCATAAAAGTACAAGCCCGCGTCGGTGGGACCTAAAATGCGCAGCATGATGAAGGCGAAAGCGAAATCGATGGCGCGATTGAACAGATTCAGCAGGATGGGCGCGGCGCTGTTGCGCGCGATCACGCTCGAACCGCCCGCTGTGCGCGCCACGAGCAGCAACCACAACCACACGCCTAACATGAACGCGATGATTACGCCGCTGATGAACGAGACGAACGCGCCCACCTGAAAGCTGGCGGGGCTGTAGACCATGCGCACGGTGTGATCGCCCGCTTCGAGCGCGATCGTTGGGAAAATAGCGCGCGGTGTGATCGGGATCGCGCGTTCGGCGTCGTCGTCCGCGCCCTGTGGACGGACATACGCGCGCCAGCCATCGGCGTAAGTCTCGCTGATCACGAGTAGGGCGGGCGCATCAATGCTCACGTCGATCCAGCGTTCGCGGCTGGACTGCTGGGTGATCGTCGCGTCGCTATCGACGGTTAGCGGGGCATCGGCATCCAACGCGGCGCTGACGAACGCGCGCGGCGCACAGGGATTCGTCCAGATTGCGACCGCTTCATCCTGATAAACTACTGCGCGCGGTTCGCTGAAAACGGCGGGCAAGTTCATGTACTGTGGCGTGACGATGTAGCACACGTTGAGCAGCGCCAGCCGATCCCAATCGACCTGATCGAGTTGATCGACATACAGCGGCGCGATCCGGTTGTATTCAAGCTGAGGTTGTGGCGCGGTCGCGCGCATGTAATCGACATACGTCAGCGGGATGATGCTTTCATAACCGCGCACGTCGTCTAAACCATAGCGCATGGTCAGGTTGGCGTTGAACAGCGCGCGCCCGTCGTCGATCACGGTGTAGCGGAAGTCGCCGTCGCGCGCTTGCAGCCACTCAATGGCGGGCGGCGTGAAATCGAGCAGCGCGGGATCGCTGGCGGGATTAAAGCCCCATGTAGCGATCAGCAGGTCGGCGGCGATGATGAGGATCGCCACCATCGGCAGTGCGCGCCGCCGCGCCGCGATCACGAACACGATCCCCGCCGCGATCAGCAGCGCGCCCAAGATCAATACATTGGGCGTTTGATAGCTGAAGAACATCGCCGCATCGCTAAACGCACGATCCGCGTAGGCGAGTGAGCGCAGCGCGTTGTCGATGCGCGGCGCGATGCCGTCGAAGGTGAAGCGTGCGACGATCCACCCGCCGATCACCAGCGCGCCCCCCGCGATCAAGCCGCCACCAATCCAGCGTTTCAGGCGCGTGTGATCAGCGCGCAGCAGCGCATCCAAGCCGAAGCCCGCGAGAACGGCTAGGCACAGCGTCAGCACGAACACCCAGCGGAAGGGCGAATGCAACTGTGCCATCCCCGGCACGCCGTAATACAGAATCGCATACGTGGGCAAGCCGAACATGAACGTCAGCGCGATCACGCCCAACAGCGCGAAAATCAGCGTGTGCTGGCGTTGTTCACGTCGTCGCCACGCCGTGAACAGGGCATACGCGCTCAGGATCAGCGGCAGAATGCCGACATAGAGCGCGCCTTCGACGTAATTTTTGTCGCCCCAGTCAATCGTCAGCAGGCGCTCACCGTTGATCGCATAGCGCTCATGATCGATCAGCGCGATCTGTTCGCCCGTGAACACATCGGTATAGCCGTGATGCGCGGGATTCCCGAACACATTCGGCATGAGGAACAGCAGCACGTCGCGCGCGGGATGTCCCCACTCCAGCACTTCGTTGAGCGTCGGCGCTTGCGTGCGATAATTTTGGCTGGCGGCTTCATAGAGCGGCAAGAATTGCACCGCGCCCAAGCCAATGCCTAACGCAGTCAGCACGGTGACGGTCAAGCCGCGCGCGATCACCGTGCGTAAGCCGTCCCCCGCGATCAACAGCCCGATCAGGCGCGCGGCTGTGTAAAATGCCGCCACCAGCAGCGTGTAGATCACAAACTCGGCGTGACCCGCCAGCAGCACACAGCCCAACGCGCCCGCGCCGATGGCGATCCATAAAGCGTCAGCGCTGCGCCCGCGGATCGGTTGCCGCCGGATGATCAACTCGATCATGAGCAGGATCAAGGGCAGCCACGCCGCCGCCGCCAAGATCATCGGGAACACCGCGCTGACAATCATCGTCGCGCTTAGTTGATAGGTGATGCCGCCCGCCGCCGCACCCGCACGACTGACGCCGAGTCCGCGCAGGAACAGGTACATGAATACGCCCGCCAACCACAACTGGATCACCGTGAACCAGCCATAGGCGGCGGCGAGCGGCAGCACGTAAAACAACATGCTGAACGGATAGAGCGTGCTTTGCTGTCCAGCGGCGAAAAAGGCGATCCCGCTGAATTGATGCGGATTCCACAGGGGCAGTTCACCCGCCGCCAGTTCAGCGCGAATGAACGACTTAAATTGCATATTTTGCAGCACCAGATCGCTCAGCAGCGCGTTATGCGGCAGTTCCGGCGCGCGCACCACTTCACGATAGGTCGCATAGGGTTCATATTGATACAGGTTTTCGGTGGGCAGCAGCGTGCGCCCGCCCACCGTCTGCGCCCAGAACGCGATCAGCGGCAGCAGAAATAGCAGCGCAATGACGGCAATATCGCCCGCGCGGGCGGTCAAGATGCGGCGCATAAACATCCTTCGGCACAGGTCGAAAATGCGCCCTAACTATACGCGCACGCGCGGGCGTTGTCTATTGTGGCAGTGTGCTGTGACGATGATCACGGTAGCATACACACACGCGCATTGCCCATGCTTGATGCAAAAAAGCAAACTTGGCAACCTGCTGGCGGTGTTAAAAGCCAATTTCCGGTTGGCGCGGTGGTAGCGTCGCCGTAATCGGCAGGGATGTTGACAATGCCCACATTGACATTACCGGTGGCGGTGCCTGTGCCGATGATGCTATCACCAGCAGTGATTTTGCTGCCTGAGCCAGCGGGGGCTGAGTCAATCAAAGGACCCCAATCACTTCCCCACCAATTACCCGTTGCTTGCAACGTACCGTTGTCGTTCAGGAAAGCGTAAATCTGGTTGCCCGTGATGCAAGAATTGCTGATGCTGCCACCAGCAGCACTGCGCAAGACGCTGCCTGAAAATCCTGCGTTATTGTGAAAGCGGCTGTCCGTGATCGTCAAAGTCGTGCCGAGTTGGGTAAACAACGCGCCCCCGGCAGGCGTGGCAATATTATATGCAAAGAGGCTGTTATCGATTGTCAAGACTGTTCCAAAGCCTTGGCTGGAAATGCCACCTCCGAAGACTGCTTCATTACTGCTTAAAGTGCTATTGTTCACTAACAAGATGCCGAGGTTGTGAATGCCACCACCGCCACCTGTGCTGGATAAAGTGCCAGTGGCGGTGTTGCCGCTGATGGTAGTGTCATTGATTGTGAGCGTACCATTGTTAAAAATGCCGCCGCCTCTCTCGGTATTGCCATTGGTGATGGTCAGCCCGTTGATTTCCACAACCGCGCCCACCGCTAGGTTGAAGATACGGAATGCAGGCGCGGCGGCATCACGGGTGACCGTGATCACGCCAGCGCCTTCGATAGTTAGCGTGCCAGCGGTGGCTGCACTAGCGATCCCTAATTCAGCGGTGGTCAGTGTGATGGTATGAGGTGGCGCTCCGGGGATGTCGAAGTCGATGATGTCGTCGTCGAGGGTGGCATTGGCTTGATCTAAGGCGTCGCGCAGTGATCCTGCGCCGCTGTCGTCCAGATTGATCACGGTGTAGGTCGCGGCGTAAACAGGAAATGGATGCAAACTTATCCCGATGAGCAGAACGAGCGCGCACATCGAGACCAGCGGAAAATGACGATGCACATTCATGTTTTAAGCATCCTGTCTGAGCGCTGGGCAGAGTAATTTCTGCATAGGGCTGACTTTAACCTTAAACCAGCGCCGAGTCAGGGCGGGATACCTACTGTATCCCGCCGCTTAAGCACTTCATGGCAATCGCTTAACGCGCCCGCACCCACTCGGTAATATCGGTGATCACTTCCTCGCTGACGAAGCCGCGCGCCAAAATATCGATTGAGGTTTGCATCCCCTCGCCCGTGTGAAACAGATGATTCAAGTCGTCGTAAGCGATGAAAGTCGCATCGGCATTCGGCACGAGCGCCTCCGCCCACAGTTCGAGATCATCCAGCGTCACCTGATAATCGCGCGCGCCTTGCAGCACCAAGAACGGCAGATCGAGCGCGACGGCGGTCGCCACTTGATCGTAATCGATCAGGCTTTGCAGATACGCGCGGTCGCTTTCTGGCACGGACTCGGCATCGCCCGCACGCAGCGCCACAAACGCGCCGACCAAGCCATCCAACCCGCTGAGATCGGTTTCGGGTTCGGCGGCGTTGAGATAGGCGATCTGCAAATTCAGCATCTCGTCAAACGGGCGCGCCGGACTCGCCAGCATGATCACGCCCGCCACGTCGCCATCAGCGGCAGCCACGCGCGGCGCTAACATGCCGCCCAAGCTGTGACCTAACACAAACAGCCGATCCGCGTCGATGTTAGCGTCGGCGCGCAGCAGTTCCAGCCCCGCCAGCGCATCTTCGGTATATTCGCTGTCAATCGTGAACTCGCTCATCGTGAGATCAGCGAGCGCGAGCGCAAAGCTGCGATCATCGCAACGCAGCGAGGCGACACCGTTCGCCGCCAAGCCCCACGCCAGATCGCGGTAGGGTTTGTTCGCGCCGAGTGTGCCGTCGCGGTCGCTCGAACCCGATCCCGTGAGGATGATCACGGCGGGCGCGGGCGCGTCGATCTGCGGCAGCGTCAGCGTGCAGGGGATCGCAAACTCGCCCGCCAGCG
>JBGSRB010000120.1:0-7278 GCA_041737735.1 Anaerolineae bacterium
CCTGAATTTCATGGGCAGCGTCTTGGCGTCGCAGGTGTTCGCCCGCCCCATGACCGCGCAGGGCAGCGGCGCGATCCTCAACATCTCGTCGATGGCGGCGCAGCGCGCGCTCACCCGCGTGATCGCGTATTCAGCGGGCAAGGCGGCAATCGACAATTTCACGCGCTGGTTATCCGTGTATATGGCGGTCGAATACAGCCCCGACATCCGCGTGAACGCCATCGCGCCCGGCTTCTTCTTAGGTGAACAAAATCGTTATCTGCTGACCGACGCTGAAACTGGCGATCTGACCCCGCGCGGGCGTTCGATCATCGATCACACGCCCATGCGCCGTTTCGGTGAACCGGATGATCTCGTCGGCGCGACGGTCTGGCTGCTGTCCGACGCAGCGCGCTTCGTCACGGGGATCGTTGTGCCAGTCGATGGCGGCTTCAGCGCTTTCGGCGGCGTGTGATCCGGGCGCTCCACGCACAATCCAAACTAAAGGGCGGACTTAGGTGTCTGCCCCTACCCACCAATCAACATTATCAATTGACAATTCTCGACGGCTGATCTTGCTGCTACACTACGCGCATCAAGAAAATCATATGCCGCGCGTGTATAACAACCATGCACGGCTAGTCTCATATCCAGCAGCCATAAGGACGAACGCAATGAAAATCATCGTCGTGGGAACCGGTTTCGTCGGTTTGACGCACGCGGCAACCAGCGCTGAATCGGGGCATGAAGTTTATGCCTATGACATTGACCAGAAGCGCATCGACGCTTATCAATCGGGCGACCATGAACGCATCGAACATTATGTCAACGAGCCGGGCTTGAGCGCGCTGATCAAAGAAACGCAGGGGCGCTATCTGTTTTTCACCACCGAGCTTGAGCCGATCATCGAAGGCGCGGATGCGATCTTCCTGTGCCTGCCCACGCCGCCCAACCCCAACGGATCGTCCGACTTGAGCTTCTATTTCGACGCGCTCAGTTACATTGCAGGGTTGCTGGCACAACGGCAGGATCAACGCCGCGTGGTGCTGATCAACAAGTCCACAGTTCCCGTGGGAACGGCGCGCCAGCTTGAAGCCATCCTCAAGCAGCACAATGTCCCGAACGCGGGCATCGCCTCCAATCCGGAGTTTCTGCCCGAAGGTGACGCCGTGGAACGATCACGCCGTCCGGATCGCGTAGTCGTCGGCGCTGACACCGAAGCCGATTTCGCCATCATCCGCCGCGTGTATTCGCAGTTCGTCAACCATGTGCGGATTCGCTACATCGAAACCACGCCCGAAACCGCCGAAGCTATCAAATATCTCGCCAACACCCTGCTGCTCACCTATATCTCGTTCTGGAATGGCGTGGGCGCGCGTTTAGGCGAAAACTTCGCCAATGTGCGCATGGAAGACCTCAAGCGCGGTGTGACCGCCGACTCGCGCATCAGCACATGGGGATCATACGTCTCCAACGGGGCGGGCGGCTCGTGCTTCGGCAAAGACATTCAATCGTTGATTTATCAGTTCGGGATGCACCATCAACCCGCCGACCTGCTGCAAGCGGTCTACGACATCAACGAATATCAAAAAACCTACATGCTTGACCGCGCCATCCGTGAGGCGGGCGTCAGCTTCAACAATAAGTCGGTGGCGTTGCTTGGCTTAGCGTTCAAAAAGCAGACCAACGACATGCGCGATTCATCGTCGCTCAAAGTGGTCGATGGGCTGCTCGGCAAGGGCGTGCGCGAAATTCGCGCCTATGATCCGTTGGCGATGACCGAAGCGCGCCGCTTCTTCGATCCGACCCAGAATCACCTGTTCGAGAAAATCTGCTACTGCGACACCCCGCAAGCCGCGCTCGAAGGCAGCGATATGCTGTTTATCTCGACCGACTGGGAAGAATTTCGCGGTTTGGCGCACACGATCGAAACCACTGTGCAGCCGCCCTATCTGATCATCGACGGGCGGCGCATGATCCCGGATTATGATCAACTGGTCGCGCAGGGTTATGGTTATCTCGCGGTCGGTTCGCCCTACTTGAACGGCGCGTAAAGCCCGCTCGTGAAGCCGGGCAGCACTTAGCCCTTGTGTTCGCCGTTGCTATACAGCGGCAGCCACAGGGTGAAGGTGCTGCCCTGATTGGGTTCACTTTCTACTGTCAGCGCGCCGGAGTGCGCTTCGACGATCATACGGGCGATGCTCAAGCCGATGCCGACGCCGCCCGTATACAGTGAGCGCGCGCTGTCGCCCCGATAAAACAACTCGAACACATGCGGCAGATGCGCCGAATCGATGCCAATGCCGTGATCGCGCAGGCTGATGCACCCGTGCATCTCATCGCTGAAGGTGGTCACTTCGATCGTCTGTCCGGCTTGGCTGTAGGTGATCGCGTTTTCCAGCAGATGCGTTAGCGCGGTGCGCAGCTCCGACGCATCACACAGGCACAGCGCGGCCGGCGCACGATGTTCCACGTGCAGCACCAACCCCGCAGCATCTAATTTCTCGCGCGCAAAATCGCTGAACGTATCCACCAAATGGCTTAGATCAACCGCAGTGCGCGGGTGGCGTCCCAAATTCGAGATGGTCGAGAGGTTGTCAAGCTGACGCTGCATGTGATTGATGGAATGCGCCACGGCTTGCAGTTTAGGTTGGAATTTAGCATCGCCTGCTTCGGCGCTCAAGCGCTCGATCATGTAACGGTTGATCTCAATCGAACTGAGCGCCGTGCGGAAATCGTGCGAGAGTGCCTCAACAAACGACTTGAAGAACACTGACCGTTCGCGCTCGATGGCGTCGCGCACGCGCTGGGCTTCGGCGCGCCGCTGCTCGGTAACATCGCGCGCGGTGGTCAGCACCGAGATCACGTCGCCGTGCGGGTCGAGAATTGGCGTCATCCGCACTTCAAACTCATGGTAAATCGTGCTGGCAAGGCGAGGTGTGATGTAGATGCGCGGCTTTTTTTCGCGCAGCACCCCGCCAAATTCTTCGCGAAATTGCGCCAAGAAAGCGTCGGTCAATTCCATTTCTTCGACGCGCTTACCGGTGGGGCTTTCGCGCAGCAATGCCGAAGCCGGGTTATTGAACAGCACGCGCCCTTCACGACTTAGTAAGCCAATCGCATCGGGCGAGTAATCTAGCACCGCTTGCAGCATCTCGGTGCGCTCTTGCAAAGCGAGCGCAGTCGCTTCGACTGCGGTGTGGCGATCGGTCTCGCGGCGTTCACGAAACCACGTGATGATGAGAATCGACATGCACAACAGCACGTTGAACATCAGCGCACGCACCATCATGGTCGGCTCGACCGACGGGCGCAGCAACGCCAATAGCACAATCGCTAAGCCGATGTAGGTCACGGCGATCTGCACCGCGCGGCGCAGGGACAAAAATTGTGCTGCCGCCAGCGTGAAGATGCTGCCGTAATTCATCAGGATCAAAAAAGCGATGCCGCCGTGCAGCGCACTGTTGATCAGCAGCACAGCAAATAACATGCCACCACCGACGTAGAAAGGCACGTAGGATGCTAAACGGCGGGACACCAGCATAATCACAATCATTATTGCGACCGAAATCGCCAGTGACAGCAAAAATTCTTCGCTTACGCGCACGATATTTAGCACATACAAACTGAACAGCACCACCAGCAATACGCCACAACATAACGTGAGCAGCGCGTTCATCGTGAGCAACAAGGTGAGGCGCTGCCGCACCGCAGCATCCGCGACCACGTGGCTGGGTTCGCTCAAGTGGCGCAGATAGCGCACAACCGCGCCTGACTTAATGAATTGAAGGATACGAGCAGTCATAGTTCGCTCAGCATAAAGCACCGACACGTTACTATAGCGTGCCAGTGGTGGCAAAGCGAAAAAATAGGAATGAAGTCGGGTTCAAGATTGGGGCAGATCAGTGGGGCGACTGGACGCGCACCGCGCGCGCTCATAACGCCCCACTAGCTAAGTTTAGACGACCTCGTCGTTTTTAGGCTTCGTGTCGAACTCGTCGCGGTGCGCTGGTGTGCGCGCTTCCCAACCCGCTCGGGCGCGAATCTCGTCACCGAACAACAACCACACGCCAAGTCCGATCAAGATCAGCGGCAGCCAGTTGAAGCTGAAGATGTTAATCATGTTCAGCAGCACGAAGAACATGCCAATGCCGATCACAACCAAGCCATCGCGGTTAGCCGTCCACGCGATGCCCTGCACCAGACCGCGCGCGATGATCGCACCGCCGATCACGAACATAACACCGGGCCACCACCAACCGGTCAGGAACAGCAGCGCCAAACCGATCAGGAACACGCCGCCAAACACCTGCTCCGAGCGTTGTTTATTCATCTCATTCATGATGTGTGTGCATCTCCACGATTATTTCGCGTTATCTAGCTTCTTATACGCAGATGACGCGGGGATGTTGCGAAATTGCGTGGATGTCATGAGAGGCTCGACTTGCCAAGCCTCTCACGACTACAGGCATTGATGTGCTTACGGCAGAATCGGCAGCGCCGCGCCGCCCGTGTTCCGGAACAAGCCGCGATCCGCTTGAATCCAGCCGGTCACAGGCTGACCATTCTCGCATAGTGCTTCGATCTGATACCACACGGCAGGATCGGCATCCTGCGCGATCACGCTGTTCAGGCGATTCGGTGCGATCTGGCACAGGAAGCGTCCGCCCGCGTTCGGCGTGTTGTAAATCGGGTTAAGCGCGCCGACGTACAGCAGCGGCGTTTGCAGCGTTCCCAACACGGGAACGACAGGCAGCGAACTCAGATCGCCGCGAATGGCGACGAATTCGTCTTTCACCCAACCGCGCAAACCGCCCACTTCGACATACCACCACAAACCGTCGCGGTTTTCCGCGCCGTTGCTGCCGAGCGGCGCTAAGAACGTACCACCATCGACGATGCCGACGGCACTATATTCGATGCCGTCACCCGTGCGCAGGAACAAATTATCGGTGTTGACCACCAGATAGCCCGGCAGCGCGCGGATGATTACGGGCGGGTTGACCGGACGCGGCGGCACGTTGTTCGGCTCGTAAGGCGCAGCGACTCGTCCATCGGCGGGCGCGAACAGCGGAATCAGCGCGAGATCATCGCCGAAGAAGAACGCACCGCTGCCATACACGGGCAGCAAGCCGCAGTTTGCCGAAGATGTGTAGATGATCTGCTCCGGCTGACCATTCCCCGCCGGACTGCTGAGCGTGACCACAAGCGGGTTAAATTCCGGCGCGTATTGCCAGCGAAACAATTCCCCCTCAGCGAACACCAGACGCTGATTGATCGGGAACACGGTTTGCACTTCGTAGATGATCTTGCCGCTGCCATCGCGCGCGCTTAACACGAAGGCTTCGCGGGCGCGTCCGGTATTGTCGCGATTAGCGGTCACCGTGGCGGCGCGCGTGGTCAAGCCTGTGCAGCTTGGCGTAATAGCGACGCCGCTGCCCACACCTGCCTGCACCACTGCCGTGCCGATGATCAGCAGCAGCGCGCAGATCGTCAACACTCGAAGAAACTGTCCTCTGCCCATGAAACAAGCTCCTTTTAAGGTAAGAAGGATTGCATACTGTCTATTGTCGGTGATTCCGCGCGTTCCGCCAATTAACGCAAACTCTCCGATGCACTGCGGAACAATTCATCATCCCACGGCAGCGACACGCCCCAACTATAATCCCTAATCTGCCTGATGAAGTAATCAAGCTCGCGCCGCCCCGCTTCCAGATTTTGTTCGCGGGTTGTTCCTGTCGTGCATGACGCCTGATGCAGCAGAATGGCGCCCTGCATGTAATATGCGAAAGCATAAGTGGAGTCGCGCGCCAGCGCTTCAGCCAAATGGCTTAACTCGCCATCGACATACGCGAGATCAGCGCAGTTGTCCGCCGCTGTCCACGAGCGCAGATACTCCACCAGTGCGACACAGGCATAACCCGCCGGATCATCGGGGAATTCTTGCACCAGTTGTGTGCAGTAGCCGCGCGCCGTGTCAAAGGTGGTCGCGTCACCGGTCAGCCGACGAGCTAAGGTCCGCGCCATGTTGTTGAGCGCGCGCGCGCGCACCTGCGGATCGTCGCTGGTCAGCGCAGCACTCAAGTAGTTTTCAGCCTGCTGCATAAGTCCGATGAAAGTAGGGTCGTCAGGATTGCTAATCGGGATCGCCTGATTAAAGCGCAGCACACCTAGATTATTGTTGTGTTCAGCTTCTAAGCCATAGCGCGCGCCCGACTGATAATTGTCGTTCGCGTTGGTGAAGTCGCCGCTGTAGAAGAAAACATTGCCCGCCAGCAGATGCAAACCCGCGCGGGTGGCGGGTTCTTCGGCGCTGCGCGCCAGCGAACTTAACGTAAAACCCAGATTGCGCGAATAATCCGCGCGCACAAATTGCGCCAGCGCACCCAACAGGATATTGAGGCGTGATCCCGTTTGCCCGACGATGTTCTGCGGCGTATCAACCGTGAGGCGCGCCCCGTCGATCAGTTCGCGCGCACCGCGCTGATTATCCACGAAGATTTCGAGCGTCAGCACACCATCGTTACAGGCGCCACGCAAGCGCAGCGGCGCGGTTGTGACGAACGACTCGCCCGCCGTGCCAATGCTGATCTCAGGGCGGGCAGCGCGCAGCACAGCGCTGATCGCTTCACCAATTTCCGGCGGACAGTTAAACAGCGCGGCAATCTCAACATCCACGCCGCCGCCACCACCGCCGGTTAGTAGGGTGGGCGTCGGCTGATCGATCTGCGCGACGTTGGTCACTTCCAGCGTCGGGCGCGTGGTGGAGGTTGTGCCACGCGCTTCAAACGTGAGATTATCAAAGTAAAGTGCTAATGCGGTCGCGGTTTGCTCGGACGCGAATGGTGTCGACCGAACGGCTTCTTCCGTTAAGCCGATCACCGGGCGCGGCGTGAACGTGGCTTGCGGCGTGGGATCATCATCACCCGTATCAACCTGCGCCTGCGCGGTCACCGTCAAAATCGGATCGATCACGGCGGTCATCGCCTGCATGGATGCCATCAGCGCGGCTTGGGTTTCAGCAAAATCAGGCGTAGGATCAATTCCCCCGGTCATCATGACTTGCGACTGTGCAGTATCGGTCATGTTAGCGGCGATCAACAACGGATCGCGCGCATTGTTCATACTCATGAACAGCACACCGATCACCAGCACGAACGCTGCCAGCGCCGACACCGCCGCAAACGGGATCACGGTTCGGCGGCGCAGTTTCGCCGCCTGCATGGGTGGCGAACCCTCTTGGGCGGGAGCAAAATCCCCGCGCGTGGCTTCGGGCTGTGGTTCTAGTGGGGGTGCAGC
>JBGSRB010000125.1:0-1537 GCA_041737735.1 Anaerolineae bacterium
TGCTTAAAATCGGCGGTGATTTCACCCTGCTGGACGACGAACTGCGACAGCGCGCGCGGCGCATAAGCAGCGCGGGCAAAACCCGTGATCAGTCGGCTCCCGATCAGCGGGACGCGCGCCAGTGTTTGTACCAACGGCGGCAGCGTGGGCGGCGTGCCACCCGCCACCAAGATCACCGCTGGCACAATTTCCGGGTTGGCGGCGGCATATGCCCGCGCGACGATGGCGCTCATCGACGCGCCGATGATCACTGCGCTGCCCAAGAACATGGCTTGACGAAAATCGTTGAGCCAGCGCGCCATGCCGCTGATGGTCAGGTCGTCGATCAGGCTGGATGCGCCATAGCCGGGCAGTTCCGGCGCGCACACGTGAAACGACTTCGCCAACAGCGGTAAGAACTTCCCCCAATTGGCATACACATCGCCTAAGCCGCCGGTAAGCACGATCACGGTGCGCGCGTGCTGTTCGCCAGCTTCCCAATATTCGACGATGTTTGCGTTGATGACGATGCTGTGCTTGTTCATCCCTTAAAACTCGGCGTTTTCGATCTCGTTGATCAAGCCGTGCTTGTGCAGCCAGCGCGTGAGTTCGTCTTGGCTCGGCTCGGTGATCATGCTGCCACGATCGACACCGCGCGGGCTGCGTCCTTTGTCGAGCGGCGCGGGCGCGCTGATCGGTAGCAGCGATCCGTTGTCAGACACGATCAGCGTCGGCACGCTCAGGAAGCCTGTCCAGTCGAGAACGCGCTGGCGCAAAGCGTCGTCTTGATCGATATAGACTTCGTGATACGCGACATGATGATCGTTCAGCACGCGCTTAGCGACCATGATGAACGGGCAAGACGATGTGCGCGAATACATAATCAGGGTGGGGGTCATGGGGTGTGCGTTCCTGTCATTGTGATCAACCTCTAGGCTGTACTATGAACCCAACGGTGCGGGTTCGAGAAAACAGATAATACCATCGGTGATGGCAGCCGCCATGAGATCAGGCTGCTCGGTCAGCAGTTCCCGATCCGCCAGCATGAAGCCCAACTCGATGATCGCGGCGGGCGTGAGCGGGTGAATCTCGCGGAACGTGTGATAATCGGTCATGTCGAGCGTCAGCCCCTGCCGGCGTTCAAGCGCAGTTTGCGCGGCATATTCGCGCGCGACACACTCGACCAGAATATCATCGTTGCCGCGCGCGGTGATGCGCGCCGCCGCCGCCGCGATCAAGAAGCCGCTCGGTCGTTCAGCGCCGAACGGCTGGCAGGTGTTGGCATGGATCGATACGAGCGCCGACGCCTGATAGTTGTTCAGGCGCGGGTCGAATTCATCGAGCAGATCGGCAGTATAGCCGCGATCGCGTAAATTGTTGATCACCAACTGCGCCACGTTGAAATTGATCTCGGCTTCGGTCAAGCCATCGGGACAGACCGCGCCGGGGTCATTTTCGGGTCCGCGATGCCCGCTGACGATGCCCACACGCCGCGCCCAATTCGGCGTGGTGGCTGCCTCAGGCGCGGGGATGGTCTGCGTCGCCAATGCCGCGCTCA
>JBGSRB010000159.1:0-3595 GCA_041737735.1 Anaerolineae bacterium
GGTAATCACGCTCTACGAGATCAGCGCCCCGCCGATCCCCATCGAAGGGATGCTGCAAAATCCGCGCGCTGCCATGTGGACGGAAATCGACATGGCGGAATTATCCGGCAGTTTTCTGTCCGCCATCAAAGGCCCCTTCGACCTGCGGATGTCGATGGCGCGCTTTCTGGCGCGCACGGTTGTGCGCAGCACATGGGGCAAACAGCGTCAGCTCGATCAGATCATCACCAGTGATGTGCTACTGGGCTGTTTCGCCCGCATGATCGTGATGCCCGCCGATTTCATCGATCAGTTGGCGCTCGAATCACGCCAGCCTGCGATCATGAGCTTACATTTTGAAGTGCCGGAGAACGACGCCCGTCAGCGCTTAGACGAACGCAGCGCCTATTCGTGAGTGCCGTTGACATTGAGCGTGCGCGCCAGTGCGAGCGCATCGTCAAGCGTGTTCACGTCGCCCGTCACCTGCCCCTCGCGGATGCGTTCGAGCAGTTCCCCGATCTGGCGTCCGCTTTTTAAGCCGAGCGCGCGCATGAGGTCATCTCCGCGCAGCAACGCAGGCGGGTTGACCAAGCGCTCGTGATCATCGTAATATGCCCCCAGCAAGCGCTGCGCGTGTTCAATGGCGCGCACCCATTCATCCTGTGGATAATTCACACCGAACGCGCTCAGGAAATCTGCCAGCATCAACAGGATCAAATCAACGCCCGCTTCGCCTAGGTCGCGCCAGTAGCGATAAACATCCAGATCACTGATCGACTCGCGCCACAAAATCCCCACCATGTGATGCAGCACCAAACCCGCTAAAAGATCGCGTTCCGCGCCGCTCAATTTGAGCGCGGCGGCGCGTTCGCTCGCAGGCGTTGCGCCCGCCTCCGCATGACCGAAATAACGCAATGCACCTTTACTATCGGGCGTGGGCGTGACCATGCCTTTACCCAGATCGTGCAGCAGCGCACTGAAGATCAGCAGGTCACGCCGCGTGCGCCCTTCGGGATACGGACGGTCGAGATGCGCCTGCAAACGCGCACGAAAGCGATCCAGCCCGATGGCGATCAAGCCGAGATTGAACTGCGCGCCCGTTTCGTCGGTGCGGCGCGGGCTGATCACGCTGATGATCTCATTCAAGTGCGCGATCACATCGAGCGTGTGATTCCACGCATCCATTGTGTGCGGCGGCGGCTGATGCAACCCATGCAACGCGCGCACTTCCGGCACGATCACGTCCAGCATGCCCACAGCATCCGCAACGCGCAGCGCCGCAGCCGGGCGCGGCAAACTGATCAGCTTGAACAATTCATCGCGCACGCGCTCGGCGGAAATCTCGCGCAGACGTTCGCCCTGCGCGCGGATCGCCTTGAGCGTCTCGGCTTCAATGCGATAGCCGAACTGCACACTTTGGCGCACGCCACGCAGCGCTCGGATCGGATCGTGGGCGATGGCGTCGGCGTTGCACTGGCGGATCGTCTTGTTGATCAAATCATTCAAGCCGCCCGTCGGGTCGATGACCTGATTGAGATCGCCCAACAGATCAACCGCCAGCGCGTTGATCGTGAAATCGCGGTCGCGCAGGTCAGCATCGAGATCAGCCGCGCGAAACGCCGCCACATCAATGATCAACTTGCCATCAGGCGTATCGAGCAGCACACGCCCCACGTCACGCTCGTCATCCAGCGCGTAGAAAGCGCCGTCCAGCCGATTGGCGAGCAGGCGCGCTAACCCGATGCCGCCGCTTGGCACAGCGATGTCAATATCTTTCAGGGGTCGGCGCATTAAAGCATCGCGCACCGCACCGCCCACCACATAGATCGGCGTTTCGTGATCGCGGATCGCTTCTTGCAAATCATAGATCGCGTCCGTCCATGCCAAGATCAAGTTACTCATCCACAATTGCCCCCGGGTTCGCAACGCCAATGAACGGCAGATTGCGATATTTTTCGTCCAAGTCTAAGCCATAGCCAAACACATATTTGTCTTCGATCACGAAACCGGTGTAATTGATGTCGATGTCGATGGTGCGGCGACTCGGTTTGTCGAGCAGCGCCACCAACCGAACACTCGCCGGATTGCGCGCGCCCAACATCTCCATCACGAATTTGAGCGTCGCACCACTGTCGATGATGTCCTCGACGATCAGCACATCCTTACCTTCGATGTTGCCACGCAAGTCCATATCGATCCGCACGCTGCCCGTCGATTCGCGCGCGCCTCTGCCGTAGCTTCCCACCGAGAGGAAGTCAATCTCGTGCAGCGGTTCAATGTGGCGCATCAGGTCGGTGAGGAACATCACACCGCCTTTGAGAATACACACCAGCACCAAAGGCTTGTCCACATAATCGGCACTGATCTGCGCGCCCAATTCAGCAATGCGTGTTTGCAGCGCCGTTTCGTCAATCAGAATTTCTGCGAGCAGCGTGTCTAGCAGTCGCGTCATGATGCTGCACCTTTCGTTTGCGTCAGGAATTATACCAATGATGGCGCTGTGCGCGCGCATCGGCAAGAATTATCCCAAGATCAGCCCTTAATGGTTCAACAACGCACTGTTTCGTAATTCCCAAGCCTCAATTGCTTGTCGTAATGTAGGTGTTGCTTTTACAATCTGAAGTGGGACTTTATTTGAAATCGGTTAGAAAACATAATGGGTTATAAACTCGCTATCGACTTCGGCACCACCAACAGCGTTATCGCCCGTTGGAATGACAGCACCAGCAGCGCCGATGTGTTGACCCTCGCTAAAATTGGCACACCCGCCGATGGCGAACTGCCGCCCTCGGTGCCGTCGCTGCTCTATGTCAAGGATGGAAACAGCGGCAGCGTGATCATCGGGCAGGGCGTGCGCGATCAAGGGCTGCACCTCAAGCAGAATAACCGTCTATTCCGCAACTTCAAACGTGGCGTGGTCGGTTCGCCTGCGCCCGACGCCCGCGAGATCGACGGCGCGGCGTGGGATGACAGCGCCGCTGGTCGCAAATTCCTCGCGCATCTGATCAACGCGCTGCCGCACAAAAGCACCGAGATCGATCAATTGGTGCTGACCGCGCCCGTCGCGTCGTTTGAAGGCTATCTGGCGTGGTTGAGCGCCCTGTTCAACGAGCAAGCGCCCGACAAGATTCGCATCGTTGACGAATCGACAGCGGCAGCATTAGGTTACATGGTCACGAAGCCGGGCGCGGTGGTGATGGTGTTCGACTTCGGCGGCGGCACGCTCGATCTCTCGCTGGTCGAACTGCCCGAAAGCCGCGAAACAACAGGCGGATTTTTGCGCCTACTGCGGAAAAGCAGCGCCAATAAGCACACCGCCCGCGTGATCGCCAAAGCGGGGCGCGTGATCGGCGGCAGTGATGTCGATCAGTGGATCATCGCGGAAGTGCTGCACCGCACGGGCGTCAGCATTAAAGATTTAGGCGCCGATTACACGGGCTTGCTCACGCGCTGCGAAGCGGCGAAAATCGCGCTTTCCACCGAAACGCAAGTCGAGATCACGTTTGAGGCGAACGGCAAACCGTATGCGCTCACCTTCACGCGCGAAGAACTCGAACATCTGCTGACCGCCAATGGTTTCTACGACTCGCTGCGGCGCGTGGTCGATAAAGTGATG
>JBGSRB010000193.1:0-1839 GCA_041737735.1 Anaerolineae bacterium
ATGTGTTCGCGCGCGTCGATGTTCCGGGCAAAAGTTAGCTGCTGTCGCTGGCGACCCTGCGGTTTGTGCTGCCGACCGTCGTCGTAGCGGTGGCGTTCTCGGCGCTGATCGGTGAGCGCGGTGTGATCAACAGCGTGTTGATGGGCGCGTTCGCGTTAGAGCGCGCGCCTATCAATTTAGAGCGCACGCTGGCGATCATTTTGATTGTGCATGTGTTTTACAACTATGCCGTTGCGTTACGCATCATCAGCGGCTATTGGGCGAACCTTAGCCCGCGCATGGAGCAAGCCGCGCGTGTGTTGGGTGCGAGTCGCGCGCGCGCGTGGTTGCTGATCACGCTGCCGCTGCTGCGTCCAGCGATTTTGGCGGCGGCGGCGTTGGTGTTCATCTTCACGTTTACCAGCTTCGGCGTAGTGTTGATTTTGGGCGGTCCGCGTTTTGCCACGCTCGAAGTCGAAATTTACCGCCAAGCCACCAGCCTGTTTAATCTGCCGATGGCGGCGGCGCTGTCGCTGGTGCAGATCGGCTTGATGTTCGCGCTTATGATCGCGTACACACGCTTGCAGCGCCACACAGCGGTTGATCTAGGCGCGAGTCGGGCGCTTGCGCGGCGTCCGCGCGGGTGGCGCGAATGGCTGTTCGTGCTGGCGAATCTCGTGCCGATGGCATTGCTGTTGTTCGCGCCGCTGATCGCATTAGTGCTGCGTTCGCTGACGGCAGGTGACGGCACGCTGACCACGCAGTATTACGCGCTGCTCGACCAAAATCCGCGCGGATCGGTGCTGTTCGCGCCGCCGCTGGTGGCGGTGGGCAACTCGCTGGCTTTCGCGCTGATCACGACGCTATTGGCGCTGGTTCTGGGCGTGATCGCGTCGTTCGTGTTGGCGCGCGCGCGTGGGCGCTGGTCACGTTGGCTTGATCCGCTGGTGATGCTGCCGCTGGCAACCAGCGCAGTAACGTTGGGGTTTGGCTTTATCATCGCGCTGGATCGCCCGCCGCTGAATTTGCGCGCGTCCATCGTGCTGATCCCCATCGCGCATACGCTGGTGGCGCTGCCGTTCGTGGTTCGCAGCACGCTGCCCGCCTTGCGCGCCATTCAACCGAACATCCGCGACGCGGCGCGTGTATTGGGTGCATCGCCGCTCAATGTGTTGCGCTTGATCGATCTGCCGTTGATCGCGCGCGGGTTGGTGGTGGGCGCAACCTTTGCCTTCACGATCAGCATGGGTGAGTTTGGCGCATCGACGTTTGTCGCGCGTCCCGACACGCCTACCATGCCGCTGGTGATCTTCCGCTTGTTGGGGCAGCCGGGTGCGGTCAATTATGGGCAAGCGCTGGCGATGAGTTCGATTTTGATGCTGGTGTGCGCGGTCAGCTTTATCGTGATCGAGCGCGCGCGTAAACTGGGGATCGGGGAATTTTGATGCTGACGCTGCACGGAATCACGCGGGCGTTTGACGGTCAAGCGGTGCTGCGCGGCATCGATCTGACCATCGAAACAGGGACGATCCTGTGTTTGCTCGGCGCGTCGGGATCGGGTAAATCGACGCTGCTGCGGATCATCGCGGGGTTGGAACGCGCCGACGCGGGTGATGTGCGCGTCGATGGCGTGTCGATCTTGAAGCGGCCGCCGCACGCGCGCGATTTTGGCTTGATGTTTCAGGATTACGCGCTGTTTCCGCACATGAACGCGCTGGATAATGTCGCCTTCGGTTTACGGATGCACGGTGTTCCGGCGGATCAGCGGCGCGAACGCGCGCTTGCCATGCTGCGCTTGGTGGGCATGGAAACGTTCGCCGCGCGCGACATTAGCGGCTTAAGCGGCGGCGAAAAACAGCG
>JBGSRB010000207.1:0-2591 GCA_041737735.1 Anaerolineae bacterium
TTGCGCGCGCACCAAGTCGAGCGGTTCATCGAGCGCGCGCAGCACCCCCATGAGCGCATATGCCACATCGTAAGGATTGGGCGGCAGTTTCCAGTGGGGATGCGCCAACTGTGCCAGCGTGATCAGTGTGCGCGCGGCGGGTTCTTCGCGCAGCGCGCGCGATGGACGATGCGACCGTGCCGCGATCCCGCGCGCGTCGAGGCGATTAAGCAGCGAGAAGCGCAGCGCGTCGGATAAGAACGGCGCTAACACGACGATCTCGTTCGGAGGTGTGCCAGCCGCGATCAGCGTGGCGATCTCATCCGCCACCCATTCGATCATCTCCGGATAGAAGCGCAGCGGCGCGAATCGCAGAGCGGAACGGGCATCGGCGCTGGTCTGCCACGCGAATTGATCGAGCGCGCCGCTGAAATGACTCGCCAGCGCGTCCACTTCGGGCGACGTGACCAACGACTGCTCAAACGTGATCGTGGTGTTGCACAGCGGGCGCAGCGTCTCGGCATCGTCGGGATCAGCGCCCAAAAAGCGGCGGAAGCCCGCATCATCATCCTGCACGATCAGCGCCGAATCGCACTTGGGCAGCCATAACTTGAGCAGCGCATGGGCGACGGGCGTATCCTCTTCGATGTTATCCGCGATGATGTGCGCATGGCGCGCGAACAACTGATCGGCGCACAACGGCAGCGCATACTTGACGAATAACTCCATGCTCAGCGAGAAGTCGATCAAGTTGTGGGCGAGACAATAGGCGCGAAAGTTCAAGCCCGCGCGTTCCACTTCATCGTAAATGCGCAGTTGCGCGGCATCACCCACCCATGCGGCTTTGAGGCGCGCGGCGATGCGGTCGGGCGGAAAACCGACGACAGCGGCTTTATTCAGGTTGTCGATGATCTGGCTATACAAGCGCGCGCGATCAATCGTGACCGAGTCGAAATAGCCGTCAATTTCGATCAGCGGACTGACGACGCGCGCCATCACATACTGCGCCGCCTCTAGGCTGATGAAGCGCGGCGGCTGATTGACCAGCGCGAAGCCCGCGCGCTGCGCGAAAGCCGGAAAATAGATCGCCACCCATTCGCGGGCGATGGCGCTGATCGTCGTGATCGTCACTTGTCCGCCGGGGGGCAGATCAGCGCGACGCAGCGCTGTTTGATAGGGTTGCGCCAGCGTGGGCTGCGGCAGGATCACGGCGATCTGCGCGGTCGGCACACCTTGATCGATCAGGCGCAGCAGGCGGTGAACGGCGGCGGTCGTCTTGCCTGTTCCCGCCGCACCCGCCAGCCAGATCGATCCGCGTGCAGGGCGCGCGATCAGGTCGTTTTGTTCAGGGGTAAGTGCGTTTAGCTCGATCATCATGACGCCGAATGATAATTCATGCGCCGCTTGCGCGCAAAAATGTTCACCCGATCAGCGACGCCGCGATCAACCACAGCGCCCACCCGATCACCAGCCATAAGCCAAACTGACCGTGTAAGCGCGCGGTGCGTCCCTGCGCCATGTGCAGCGCTGGTGTATCGTTCTGCGTCCGCACGATCTCGACCAAACGATAGGCTTCGGGCAGCGTGATCGCCACCGCCAGCGCCGTGATCGGCAACACGCCGCCGATGATCAGCGCCAGCACGCCGACATATGCACCATAGACCAGCACAGCATATTCGATGAACGCGCCGCGCCGCCCGAACACCAGCGCCAGCGTGCGCTTGTTGACCGCGCGATCCGCTTCCATGTCGCGGATGTTGTTCGCGTGCAGAATCGCCGCGACGAGCAAGCCAATCGGCAAGCCGACGATCAGCGGGGTGGGGCTGAACTCGCGCGCCATCACGTAATACGCGCCCAACACCATTATGGGGCCCATGAAGATGAACACCGCGACTTCGCCCAAGCCGTTATACGCCAGCGGAAAGGGACCCGCCGTATACAGGATCACCACCAGCACGCCGCCTAAGCCGATCCACAGCAGCAGCGGGCCCGAATTGACCAGCAGGAATAAGCCGATCAGCACGCCCGCCAACACCGTGATCACCGCGCCCGCGCGCACCTGTTCGGGCGTCAGCAAGTTCTGCTTGATGATCATGCCCTGTCCAGCTTCCTTGCCCGTGTCCGCGCCGCGCTTGAAGTCGAAATACTCGTTGATCAGGTTCGCGCCCACCTGCAAAAACAGCGCGCCGATCAGCGAGAGGGTGAAGCGCGCCAGATCAAATACGCCATCCTGCACCGCCAGCAAGCCCGCCGCGCCCAACGGGACATACGTCGCGGTGAGCGTGCGCGGACGCGCCGCGCGATACCATGCTGTGAGCGTCGCGCGGTTGATCACGGCAGCGTCGGACATGTTCCACCCACTGGCGCGACTTGATCTGAGCGCACATAGCCGCCGCTGACGGTGACGCCATCGACTTCAGCTTCGATCTGATACCAGATGCGTCCGTCGGCGGCGCTGCGTTCCTGCCCCAACACGCTCATCACCGTGGATTGCGGATACTGCCCTAACAACGCGCCATTGATCGACGGCTGCGAGCGCACATTGGTCGTTTGCGGCGCGAACACCTGACACAAAATGCGCGGCGTCGCGGTCGCGGTGGGCGTGTCGGTGG
>JBGSRB010000310.1:0-6325 GCA_041737735.1 Anaerolineae bacterium
CTGTGGTCACGCCGTCGGGGGTCTCGCGCGCGGCGTAAATATCCGTGACCACAACATGATCCGCGTCCGCGAACGCGCGCAGATACTCGTCCCATAAGGCGCGCGTGCGGCTGAACGTGTGCGGTTGCCACACCGCCCAGATCGCGCGGTCGGGATAGCGCTGCTTGGCGGCTTGCAGCGTCGCACGGATCGCGGTCGGGTGATGCGCGTAATCGTCGATCACGGCAATACCGTTTACGTCAGCGCGCAGGTCGAAGCGCCGTCCTGCACCCGTGAACGACGCCAGCGCACGGATCGCGTCGGTTTCGTCAACGCCCACGAGTTCCGCCGCCTTGATCGCGGCGGTTGCATTGAGTTCGTTATGGCGTCCCGGCACTGTAAGGTGCAGATCGGGCGGAATATTCGCCGCGCCGTACCACTGAAGGCGCGGGAAATCGACCGAACGCGCCAGATCAGCCGCGCCTGCATCGTCAGCACAGGCGATCAGCGTTCCGTCAGGCGTGATGCGCGCCGTAAACTGCGCGAAGGCGTCGATCATGGTTTGCGGCGTGGCAAAAAAATCCGGATGATCCCATTCAAGGTTGGTCACAAGGGCGATGTCGGGATTTAAGCCGAGAAACATATGATCATACTCGTCGGCTTCGACCACGAAGCAAGCGCCCGCGCCAACAGCGGCATTGACGCCCGTCGTGGTCAGCACACCGCCGATGATATACGACGGATCGCGTCCGGTGACGTGCAGAATGTGCGCGATCATGCTGGTGGTGGTGGTCTTGCCGTGCGTTCCCGCGACGGCGATCACGCGCTTGCCGCGCATGAGATCGGCGAGGATGTCGCGCCGCTTATACACAGGAATATTCGCCGCGTGTGCCGCTGCGATCTCAACATGATCGGGCGGCGCGGCTGACGTGGTGATCACCGCATCGGCTCCGCTGACGTGCGCCGCATCATGTCCGTGATGGATGATCGCGCCCAACGAGATCAGCGCGTCGCTCAACGGGCTGGACGCGCGATCCGACCCGCTGACATGATAACCCTGCCCGATCAGGATGCGCGCAATCGCGCTCATGCCTGATCCGCCGATGCCGATGATGTGAAGGCGCGCGGGCGCGGGGGGCAGGGTCATGCGGGATCATCCTTTAATACGGCGGGTTGAGCAGCACCGTCCAAATATCGGGATTCGTCAGCGAACAGGTGTCCGGCACATCGGCTTCGCGCGTTTGCGCCAGCGGTTCGTCGGGATTGAAATAGTTATAAATGTCACGCGTCGCCTCTTCAATCACGAACGCCGATTCATCGAACAACAGCCAGCTCGGATTGTGCAGCATGATCACGAACACGAAATCGCCGCCAGGCGAACGGATCAACGCGGCGTCGCCGTGCGTATCGTTGATCCAGCCGTGTTTGTGCGATACCGGCACACCCGATGGCACGCCCGCCTCAGTGAAATTGCCGATGCGGTTGTGCGTCATAATATCAAGAATCTGGCGGCATTCAGTCGGCGTAAAATTGCCGTCGAAGTTGTCGATCAACGCGCCGCTGTCGCTATAAGCGCAGTCATACAGCGCCGCCAGCAGCAAGCCCATCTCGGTCACGCTCATTTGATTGTACGGGTCAGGATTAACCGGACTGTTCGCGCCGGAATTGAAACGCTCGGCGGGCATCAACGGCGCTTGCGGCGTAATGAACGGGTCGTTATCGAACGGCGTATACAGGAAGGTGCGCTCAAAGCCCGCTTGCGTCAGAAAATCGCTGACACGCCCCGCGCCCACAAACGGATTGCCATCGCCCACCACGCTTAACATCCGATTGCTGGAGATGTTCTCGCTGCACACCATCGCTTCCGCGATCATGTTGGCGGTGGGGTCGTTGGGCAGCGTGTCGATGCTGCCGAACAGCGCCGTGACAATAGCGATCTTGTTGAGGCTGGCACCGCTAAACGTGATCTCGTCACCGACCGCCAGCGCTTCACCCGTTTGCAAATTCATGAGGAAGAACGCTCCCAAGCGGCTGGTGGCGGGGTCGAAGTTGCTGGCTAACATGCGCTCGTAGATGCTCGCGCCCAATTCGACAAACGGACGGCTCAACGGCACAGCACCCACCTGACCGCGATCGACCGCTGAGGGCGTGGGCGTGAGCGTGGGCAGGTTGAACGTGAAGGTTGAAATTTCGGGCAGGGTGTCCAAGTTACCGTCGATTTCGAGCAGGTCTTGCGCCACCCAGGCCAAGCCGTTGGGCGAAGCAGCGTAAGCGATCTGCACCCATGTCACTTGGGTATGCCGCGCCACGATCGGCAGCACATCGCCCGCCCGCGCCACGCCGACACGCTCAAAATCGACGCCGGGACCATAACGAAGATTGATCTCACCCAGCACGCGCCCGATCACCGAAGCCGTGATCGGCGTGGCGGTCGGCGGCGCGTAGAAAGCGGTCGCCTGCTCGACCGGAATCGGAATCCCGTTGACGATCACAAATTCTTGCGTGGGGCTGACGCCGCCCGTCAACGCTGGATCGTTCGGGGATGCTGTCGGCAGGATGGCGGGCGGCTGCGCGCCGGGGATGACCGTCTCTTCAGTGAACGGCACACTGTTCAAATCGCCCTGCACCGTCACTAAGTCTTGAAACACCCAACCCAAGGGCTGATTAGTCGCGGGATCAATCAGCAGCAGCCACGGCACAAACTGACTGCGCCCACTGACGTTATAGCGCGTTCCCGCGCGAATTTCACCGAGTAACTCGCCATTGACGTTGGGCTGGCTGCGAACATTCGCCTGCCCGACCGCCTCGGCGGTGACACCCGTCTGCGCGCTGACCATCAGCACGGCGGCGATCACCAACGCCAGCGCGGGGATGCTGCGTAACAATTTCACCAAACCTACCTCGTCCAACTCACTTGCAGTCTGCGCGGCATTATAGCATGAGATCACGCAGGCGTGGCGGCAGGGCAGGCAGGGCGCAGGTTAAGCGCCGTAAGGTCAAGGCGCGGATGGGCTGTTGCAACCCATTGAAAGCGCTTGCCAAACATCGAAACCGCGCTACACTTTAGATAGTGCATGTTTGCACTCAAGAATTTACTTTCAATTACTACACGAGGTTAAACCCACAATGCGTAAGTTTTTACATCCTCTATTTTTGTTGCTGGTGCTGCTTCTGACTTTGGCGATTGGCGTGAGCGTCAGCGCGCAGGACGAAGGTCTGATCGCTGTGCTGCTGCCCGATAGCGCGTCGAGCGCCCGTTGGGAAGCCGACGACCGCCGTTTCTTTGAAGCTGCCTTTGACGAAGCTGGCGTCGATTACCTGATCGTCAATGCTGAAGGCGATGCCCGCACGCAGTTGACGCAGGCTGAGCAAGCCATCACCAATGGCGCGCGCGTGATCCTGCTGGTCAATCTGGACAGCGCTTCGGGTGCGGCGATCATCGAGTTGGCGCGTGAAAATGGCGTCGCCATCATCGACTATGACCGCCTGACCATCGAAGGCGAAGGCGCGGACTTCTACGTGTCGTTCGACAACGAGTCGGTCGGTCGTCTGCAAGGTGAAGGCTTGGTTGCGGCAGTTGAAGCGGCTGGCATCGAAAACCCGCGCGTCGCTGTCCTCAACGGCTCGCCCACCGATAACAATGCGACCCTGTTCGCCAATGGTTACAACTCGGTCATCGATCCGCTGTTCGAGAGTGGCGAATGGACCGAAGTTGCCGATCAGAGCGTGCCGGACTGGGACAATCAACAAGCGCTGGTGATCTTCGAGCAGATGTTGACTGCCGCTGGCGGCGAGATCGACGCGGCGATTGCGGCGAATGACGGTCTGGGCGGCGCGGTGATCGCGGCGCTGGAAAATCAGGGCTTGCCCTTCATCCCCGTGACGGGTCAAGACGCGACCGTCGGCGGCATCCAGAACATCCTCGCGGGTCGTCAGTCGATGACCGTCTACAAGGCGATCAAGGCAGAAGCCGAAGGCGCTGCGGCGCTGGCGATTGCCCTGCTGCGCGGTGAAGACACGTCGGAATTTGTGACCGGCAGCGTCAACAACGGCACGAACGATATTCCCTCGCTGCTGCTGGTTCCCGTCGCGGTGACGGCTGACAACATCGCCGAAACCGTGATCGTTGACGGCTTCCGCACGTGGGAAGAAATTTGCGTGGGCGATTTCGATCAATACTGCCCGCCCGCTGAAGAACGCTTCACCGCTGAAGAAATGATGGAAATGATGGAAATGGAAGAAGACGCGGAATAAACCCCGCGCCATCTTTTCTGGCTGCTGATTCAGCGTAATAGGTTTGGGGGATGCTGCGGTGCAGCATCCCCTTGTTGTATATAAAACTAAGTTTGACGAAGGAATGGATCATTGACTAGCACACCATTATTAGAAACGCGCGGTGTTTCCAAGCGCTTTGGCGCGGTGCAAGCACTGACCAAAGTCAATTTTGATGTTCATGCGGGTGAAGTGATCGCGCTGGTGGGCGATAATGGCGCGGGCAAATCCACGCTGATCAAGGGTATCGCAGGCATTTATGGCTTTGATGAAGGCGTAACCCAGTTTGAGGGGCGCAAGGTGACGATCCACAACCCGCGCGAAGCGGCGGCGATGGGGATCGAAGTGGTGTATCAAGACCTCGCGCTGGCGGATAACCTCGATGTGGTCGCCAATATGTTTTTGGGGCGCGAATGGACGCAGGGCGTCAGCACGGAACTGCACGCGGGCGATCCGAAGATGAATCCGCTCGTGCGCTTCCTGCGTAATCTGCTGCCTGTGACCGAAGTCGATATGGAAAAGCGCGCCGTTAAAACGCTGGATGATCTCGCCGTGACCACGCTGCGCTCGGTGCGCCTGCCCGTTGCGTCGTTATCGGGCGGACAGCGGCAGTCGGTGGCGATTGCCAAAGCCGTGTTGTGGAACAGTAAACTGGTGATCCTCGACGAGCCGACCGCCGCGCTTGGCGTGGCGCAAACGCGCCAAGTGCTGAATCTGGTGCGCCGTTTGGCGGAACGCGGCTTGGGCGTGGTGATCATTTCGCACAATTTGCACGACATTTTCGAAGTGGCGGATCGCATCGCGGTGCTGCGCTTGGGGCATATGGTGAATGTGTTCAAGTCGAGCGAAACGACGCAGCAGGAAGTCGTCCACGCGATCACAGCAGGTAAAGTTACGCATGTTCCGGGGATGGCATAATGACCGACATCACACCCAACACCCTTAACGATGTGATCGACGACGAACCACAAAGCGCGCTGCTGGCGAGTCAGGAAAGCCAGTCGGCGGGTGAATTTCTCGCCGGCTATTGGCGGCGCGTGCGCGCGGGCGATCTCGGCACGCTGCCGATCATTCTCGGCTTGGTTGCCATCGCTATCATTTTTCAATCGGCGAACGAAAATTTTCTGACGCCGCGTAATGTGGTCAATATTGTGCTGCAAATGGCGGGCATCGCCGTGATCGCTTACGGTATCGTGTTCGTGCTGCTGCTGGGTGAGATCGATCTGTCGGTTGGTTATGTCAGCGCCGTGGGCGGCGTGGGCGCGGCGATTCTGCTGCGCGATTCGCTGAGTAATCCGGCGCTGGCATGGATGGACTGGTGGAATGTGATCCCGATTGCGCTGCTGATCACCACGTTGATCGGCGGTTTGCACGGCTTGTTGATCACCACCTTTCAACTGCCCTCCTTTATTGTGACGTTGGCGGGCTTGCTGGCGTGGAACGGCGTCGTGCTGATGATTATCGGCGACGGCGGCACGGTCAACATTCAAAATCCGGTGGTGCGTAATCTCGCCAGCGATGTGTTATCACCCGAAATGGGCTGGATCGTGGTGGCGGCGTTCGTCGGCTTTTTCGCGCTCAACGAACTGCTGACCGCGCGCAGTCGCCTCAAAGCCGGTTTGCGCGCTAAACCCAACAGCATCATCGCGCTGCAAGTCGGCTTGATGGCGGTGGCAGGCGCGTTTGTGGCGTATCTGTTCAACATCAATCGTGCGCTGACCGCGACCGCGCCGCCGCAGCAGGGTATGCCCGTGATCGCGGTGATCATGCTGATCTTGCTGGTGGTGCTAACTTACGTTGCGGAGCGCACGCGCTTCGGGCGGTACGTCTACGCGGTGGGTGGCAACAAAGAAGCGGCACGCCGCGCGGGTATCCGCGTTGAGCGCATCCGCGTGATCGTGTTCATGATCAGCGGGATGATGGCGGGCGCGGGCGGCATCGTGTTGGCGTCGCGCTTGAAATCGGTCGCTACCGATGCAGGCGGCGGCAACCTGCTGTTGTATGTGATCGCCGCCGCGGTGATCGGCGGCACGAGTCTGTTCGGCGGACGCGGCAAGGTGTCGAGCGCGGTGCT
>JBGSRB010000314.1:0-1668 GCA_041737735.1 Anaerolineae bacterium
TTCTCGCTTCGGAAACCGCGCGCTTGCTGCTGGCGGGTGTGGGCGCGCTGTTCGTCGCGGGCGTGATGTTCGCGCTCGGCTGGCTGATCTATGTGATCGCTGTGCGACCGCGCGCCGCCCCGCCCGCGTGAGCTTACGCCAAGCCGCCCGCCGCCAGTTTTTCCGCCTGATCGCTGGCGATCAGTTCGTCGATGAACTGGTCAATATCCCCGACCATGACCGCCGATAGATTGTGGCTGGTCACGTTGATGCGGTGATCGGTCACGCGGCTTTGCGGATAGTTATAGGTGCGAATCTTCTCGCTGCGTTCGCCCGTGCCGACCTGCGAACGCCGTTCGGTATCTTGCACGCTGCGCTGACGCTCGATCTCGAGTTCGTACAGGCGCGCCGCCAGAATGCCTTTGGCGCGCTCACGGTTTTGAAACTGGCTGCGCTCGTCTTGCACAGCGACGACGATCCCGGTGGGGTTATGCGTCATGCGGACGGCGGTCTCGTTCTTCTGCACGTTCTGCCCGCCCGCGCCCTGACTGCGGAACACATCCACGCGCACATCATTCATATCAAGCGCGACATCAACCACATCAACTTCCGCCAGCACTGCCACCGTCACCGTGCTGGTGTGGATGCGCCCCTGCGATTCCGTTTCCGGCACGCGCTGCACGCGATGCACGCCGCTTTCAAACTTCAAGCGGCTGAACGCGCCCGCCCCGTTGATCGTGAACTTGATTTCTTTATAGCCGCCGACACCCGTTTCGTTCTGGTCGATCATCTCGACTTTCCAGCGGCGCTTCTCGGCGTAATAGCTGTACATGCGGAATAAATCCGCGACGAACAAGCCCGCTTCATCACCGCCTGCCCCCGCGCGAATTTCCATGATCACGTTCTTGTCGTCGCGCGGGTCTTTGGGCAGCAGCATCACGCGCAGATCAGCCGTGATCTGCTCGATGCTGGCTTGCAAGCGCTCGACTTCTTCCTGCGCCATGTCGCGCAGTTCGGGGTCGGCTTCCAGCATTTCGCGCGCGCCTTCGAGTTCAGTCGCTTCAACTTCATACCGTTGATAGGCTTCGACAATCGCTTCGATGCTGCGACGTTCTTTGCCATATTCCGCCATCTTTTCGTAGTCGCCCATCACGGATGGGTCGCTCAGCAGGCGTTCGAGTTCATCATAGCGGCGCGCCAACGCCGCGAGTCGGTCAAACATAGTGGTTATCCTTGTTTAGGGTTAAGCCGGTGTTGGTTTAAGCGGAGGTCGCGCGCGTCGCTATGGTTCTTCGGTGGCGGGCAGCGTCAACGCTAAGCCGCACACACCGCGATTCACCGGACACGTCACCAGCGTGACGCCGCCGCGCCGCACGCTAAAGGTTTGCGTGTCGTCCAGCGCGATCCAGAAGCGCGACGGCACACCCGCCGCATACCACGCTTCGCGGGAACGGCAGTAATCGGGCGTGCTGAAATCACGCAAACTATTCTGCCAGATGATCAAACAATCGCCCACGCCTAACCGTCCTAAATTCGATGTGCGCCACAAGCTGGAGACAAAGCGCACTTCGCCCGCTGTGGGGGAAACGCGAATAAACTCAAGATTCCGCAGATTAACAGGCGCATCCGATTGATTGTACAGCACTAACGCCATGCGATCATAGATCAACTGGACGGGTGCGTCCGGGC
>JBGSRB010000317.1:0-7254 GCA_041737735.1 Anaerolineae bacterium
TAGCTGCGTGGGAGAGTAGACCGTTGCCAACCTCACCTTTTTTTCTACACTTGGAAACACGAGCAGCGCGCAAAGCACAGACCTATCCAGCAGCGCACGCGAAGACCAGCCCCCAAGCCAGCGGCGCTTTTTGATTCCCCGTAATGTGTGCTAAACTTCCAATTATGGACGATCAAAATTTACCTCAAGATGATCACGAGTTTATCGTTGTGTATTCGGCGTTCAATTCTGCCGAAGCGCACATCATCGCTGGACGCCTGCAATCCGAAGGACTTCGCGCATGGGTGCATCAAGAGCCAGCGGGCAGCGCGTTGGGCATTAATGTGGGCATGTTGGGCGAGGTGCGCGTGCTGGTGCGCGATGATGACTATGAAGCCGCGTTGCGGATTCTTGAAGATGACGACACCATGCCCCTGCTTGATGAAACCGACTTTGATGATGAGGCTGCTGATGACCAATGACACCCTGACCGCTGTTCCCGGGTTTCGCGTGGGACACGTAACTGATCTCGATGCGATCACGGGCTGCACCGCGATTTTATGCCCGCCGAACACGATTGGCGGCGTGGATGTGCGCGGCGGCGCGCCCGGAACACGTGAAACCGACCTGCTCGACGCGCTCAAAAGTGTGGAACACGTTACGGCTGTGCTGCTATCCGGTGGCAGCGCCTTCGGATTGGCGACCGCTGATGGCGCTATGCGCTGGCACGCCGAACGCGATCTTGGATATAAAACGCGCATCGGTGTAACCGTGCCGATCATCCCGACGGCGATTCTGTTCGATCTGGGCATCGGACGATCCGATGTGCGTCCTGACGCCGCGATGGGCTATGCCGCTTGCGACGCCGCGACCGCTGATCCGGTGGGCGAAGGCTCGGTCGGCGCGGGAACAGGCGCGATCATCGCCGCGCTCATGGGTCCGGCTTATGCCAGCAAGGGCGGCATCGGCAGCGCGGTTATTGATCTGGGTGGCGGCTTGATGGTTGGGGCGGTGGTGGCGATCAATTCGGTAGGTGAAATTCTCAACGAAGATGGCACGATCTTGGCGGGCTTGCGCGATGGACAGGGCGGCTTTGTGCCGTTTCTCGATGCTATGCGCGCGGCATTCTCAGCGCCGGCTGCACCAGAAACTGAAACTCGTGAAAACACCGTGATCGGCGTGGTGGCAACCAACGCCAAACTTGTGAAAACGCATGTAAACAAAGTCGCGCAGATGGCGCATGATGGCTTGGCGCGCGCTGTGCGTCCCGCGCACACGCAGTTCGATGGCGATGCGATCTTCGCGTTGGCGTCGGGTGAAATTCCCGCTGACGTCAACCTCGTCGGCGCGTTCGCCGCTGAAGCGGTCGCCCAGTCGATTCGGCGGGCGGTGCGCGCGGCGACTTCGCTCGGCGGCGTGCAGGCGGTCAGTTCGTTAACCTAATGTGGCGAAACCGTTAACGTTCATTTATTGAAACGTTGATAGTGTTAACCCTCGTAGAGAAGTGTTGACGAAAAGAGGGGTCGATGGCGAAGGTTCTCATCGTTGAAGATGAAGAAACGCTGGCGCGCAACCTCGCCGAGAAACTGCGCGGCGAGGGTTTTAACGTGGTCACAGCGATTGATGGTGAAGAAGGGTTAGACAAGCTGCGCGGCGAACACCCTGATCTCATCATTCTGGACATTATGCTGCCCAAACTCGATGGTTTGAGCTTATGTCGCATCATTCGGCGCGATGCGGCAACCGCCCACATCCCCATTATCATGCTGACCGCGCGCGGCACTGAAGTTGATAAAATCGTCGGCTTGGAAAGCGGCGCAGATGATTACGTCGTGAAGCCGTTCGGCTTGGGCGAATTTCTCGCCCGCGTGCGCGCCGTGATGCGTCGTGCGCCGGGACGCCCCGCGCTGCAAGATGAACTCGTCAGTAACGACTTACGTCTCAGCCTGACCGGACGCCGCCTGTTCAAAGATACCGACGACATCAAGCTGAGCAATAAAGAGTTCGACCTGTTGGCGGAACTCATGCGGAATCGGAATGTTGTCCTCAGCCGCGACTTGATCTTGACCAAAGTGTGGGGCTACGATTATTTCGTCGATAAACGCACGGTTGATGTGCATATCCGCTGGTTACGCGAAAAAATCGAGGATGATCCCTCGAATCCGAAGCGGATCGTCACCGTGCGCGGCGTCGGTTATCGCTTCGAGGGCTAAACGCCGCGTGCGTTTATAGAGAAAAGCAAACGCTATGACTGATCAATCACACGAGGCGCTCGAGGGTGAGCAGCGCCCCGATACTGTGCGCGCCACCATTCAAGAGCGCGAACGCGAATTACATACCTTGCGCGATACGCTCAATGAGCAGGAACGCGCGCTGGCGGGGATCAAAGAGGCGATTCACGAGCGCGAGAACGCGCTTCATAATTTGCAAACCCTGCTGAGCGAACACGATGATCGCCTCGCTGAGCTGCGTCCGGAAGCCAACGGCGGACTGTTGGCGCTCGATGACGAGAGCTACAAGATCGCGCTGGCGCTGACCTTAGCGAACGCCGCCTATGATGCGCTGCTGGTGGTCGATCCGGATACGCGCATCATCGCCATCAACACCAGCGCCGAACTGCTGTTCAACGCCGTGCGCCCGATTGGGCAGCGCTTGGTCGATGTGACGCAGATGCCCACGCTCGAAATGATGGTCGAGGACGCTCTGGCGAACGAAGAAGAAGTGTTTGAAGAACAACTGACGCTGGAACGCCGCTTCTACAAAGTTCGCACGCAGGTGATCCGCCGTGCGGGCAACTCGTTCATCGGCATCGCGCTGCAAGATGTCAGCGAGTTAGTGCGCCTCAACCGCGCGCGCCGCGAAATGGTAGCGAACATCAGCCATGAGTTACGCACACCCATCGCCAACATTCGCCTGATCATCGAAGGGTTGTTCCACGAGCAGGAAAAGCCCAAGCGCAAGCAGAGTGCATCGGCGCTGCGTGCCATCGCCCGCGAAACCGATTCGCTGCTGTGGTTGGTGCAGGAATTGTTCGACCTGTCGATGATCGAAACCGGACAGGCGATCATGCGGATGCTGGATGTTCCCGTGAACGAGCTGATCGATGAGGCTGTGGTGCGACTCGAAGATCAATGCGAGAACAAAGGCGTCACGGTGGTGGTCGATGCGCCGGATGAGCTGCGCGTGCTGGCGGATCGGGATCAGGCGCGGCGCGTGCTGATCAACCTGCTGCATAACGCGATCAAGTGGTCGCCGCCCAACGAAAAGATCACCATCTGCGCCGAAGCAGCGGGCGATTGGGCGATCTTCAGCGTGGGCGATGAGGGTCCCGGCGTGCCGGAAGAACACCGCGAACGCATTTTCGAGCGCTTGTATCAAGTGGATGCGTCGCGCTCCGCTGGTGATGGCATGGGCTTGGGCTTAGCGATCTGCCGGCACATAGTGGACGCGCACGAGGGACGCATCTGGGTTGAGAACAACGACGCCAGCAAGAACGGCACAGGCGCGTGTTTCCGCTTCACGTTACCGATTGCTGAGGAATTCTAGCG
This sequence comes from Anaerolineae bacterium, assembly GCA_041737735.1. Taxonomy (GTDB): domain Bacteria; phylum Chloroflexota; class Anaerolineae; order Aggregatilineales; family Phototrophicaceae; genus Flexifilum. Next base: position 3,528 of record JBGSRB010000317.1, read on the forward strand.
CGCGTGTTGGTGAGTTTTGATGGATGAGGGGCGCACACAGAAGCGCGCCCCTACACACACATGACGTGTTATCAATACACGCGCAGCAGCAGCCCCTTGAGATATTCGCCTTCGGGAAACGTCAACGCCACCGGATGATCAGCACCCGCGCTCAAATGGCGGATGATCTGCGCCTGGCGTCCCGTGTCGGCAAGTGCGCCAAACACGATCTTCTGAAACAAGTCGCGCGTGATCGCCCCCGAACACGAGAACGTCATGAGATACCCGCCCGCCTTAATCAGCTTGAAGCTGTGCAGGTTCAGGTCTTTATAGCCGCGCGCCGCGCCTTCAACCTGCCGTGTGTTCTGCGCGAACTTGGGCGGGTCGCACACGATGACGTCATACTGCACGCCTTCCGCCACCTGATCGCGCAGAAAGTCGAACGCATTGGCTTGCACGAACTCAGCGTCATGACCTTCAAAATGATTGAGTTGATAGGTTTCTTCGGCAAGTTGCAGCACATCGTGGGAAGCATCAACATTCGTGACGTGGGCGGCGGTTGCCAGCCCGAATCCTCCCGTGTAACTGAACAGATTGAGCAGTTTAACATTTTCTTCCATGTCCACGCTCATCAGAAATTCGGGTAGGTACTCCTGATTACCAAGTTGATCCAGATAGTAGCCAGTCTTGTGTCCATTACGCACATCAACCAGCCTAATCAATGCTTCCCTTGTCATCGGAATCTTGGCAGGGGGTTCTTCACCGTAGAGTAAGCCTGCTGTGAGCGCCAGCCCTTCTTTTTTTCGCACATCGACATCACTGCGTTCGTAAACCCCTTTGACCGGAATCCCAAGTGTGGCGAACACTTCGACCAAAAGCTCGACAATCTGCTTTTTGCGCTGATCGATACCGAGTGTTAGCGCTTGCAGCACCAACCACTCGCCATAACGATCCACAACCAAGCCGGGCAAGTAATCACTCTCGGCATTGATCACGCGATAACCGTGGGGGTCGTGTTGGTGCGCTTGCCGCCAATTTTCTAGCTTGCGCGCCGTTACCGCCCGCATGATTATGGCGCGCCACCAATCGTTGTTGATGTGTTCGTCTTGCCACGTCAGTAAACGCACCTGAATTTGTGATTTCGCGTTCCAGTAGCCACGCGCGAGAAAATCGCCTTTGTGGGATATCACTTCGACGATCTCGCCCGCTGTGGGATTCCCGCGCGTGCTGGCAATCGCGCCGCTGAACACCCACGGATGCTGATTGCGGATCGGTTTTTCGCGTCCGGCTTGAATAACAATCTGCTTGTAGGTCATGCGTTGAGCATCGCTTTCAATTCATCTTCGTTGAGGATCGGCACGCTCAACTGCGCGGCTTTTTCGGCTTTGCTGCCGGGGCTGTCGCCCACGATCACATAACTGGTTTTCTTGCTCACGCTGCTGGTCACTTTGCCGCCGTGCGCTTCGATCAGGGCGGCGGCTTCCTCGCGCGTGAGTGTGGGCAGCGTCCCCGTGAGGACGAACGTCAGCCCGTCGAACTGATCGCCCGCCTTAAGTTTGGCTTCGGCGTGCATGTTCACGCCTGCGTCGCGCAGTTTAGCCAGCACGCGCGTGTGATTTTCGTCCTGAAACCACGCCGCGATCCCGGCTGCCAACACGCCGCCGATCCCGTCGATGGCTTCGAGATCATCAATGCTGGCTTTGGCTAACGCATCCATGCTGCCCAAATGCTGCGCTAAAGCTAACGCCACTGTCGAACCCACGCCATCGACGCCCAACGCTGTGATCACGCGATCCAGCGGGCGCGTTTTCGCAGTGTTGATCGCATCGAGCAAATTCTGCACCTTCTTCTCGCCAAAGCGTTCCAGCGGCAGAAGCTGTTCAGCGGTGAGGCTGAAGATGTCGCCCTCATCGTGAATCAACCCCTGCGCGATCAGCGTTTTGACGGTTTGCCCGCCCATGCCGTCAATATCCAGCGCGCCGCGCGAGACGAAAAACTCGACCTGACGATACACGCGCTCAGGGCAGTGGATGTTCGGGCAGAAGTAATCGACCGCATCTTCGGGACGGATGATGAGCGTATCACAGAACGGGCAACGCTCAGGTGGGATAATTTCGCGTTCTGCGCCCGTGCGCGCGTCGATCACGGGTCCCACCACGTTGGGAATGACATCGCCCGCGCGCTTGACCACCACGCGATCCCCGATGCGAATATCACGCCCCTGCACATAATCGTAATTGTGCAGCGTGGCATTGGCAACGGTCACGCCGCCGATGAACACGGGTTCGAGCGCCGCACTCGGCACAACACGCCCCGTGCGCCCGACATTGACGCCGACCGCGTGCAGGATCGTGGTTGCTTCCTGCGCGGGAAACTTGAACGCAATCGCGCCGCGCGGGTCTTTACCCACAACGCCCAACTCACGCGCAAGGTTAAGGTCGTTCACCTTTAGCACCACGCCGTCGATCTCGTAATCGAGTTGGTTTCTGCGGGATTCCCATGTGGGTATTTGTTGGATAATGTCGGATAAAGTGAGATAAAAACCCACATCCGCCGACACTGGAAAGCCCATATCTCGCAGGTATTCCAACATATCCCACTGATTATCCAGCGTTAAACCCACACTGTCGATGATCGCATACACAAACGCGCTCAGTGGGCGCGCCGCTGTAATGCGCGAATCCTTCTGCTTGAGCGCGCCGCTGGCGGCATTGCGCGCGTTGATGAAGATTTGCGCGTCGTTTTCCGCCTGCCGCTGGTTGAGCGCTTCAAAATCGCGCTTGAGATACAGCACTTCGCCGCGCACTACCAAACGCACGGGCGCGGGAGGGCGTCCCGGTCGGGTGGGAAAGCGCAGCGGGATGCTGCGGATCGTGCGGATGTTAGGCGTCACATCGTCGCCGGTGATGCCGTTGCCGCGCGTGGCGGCGTTGACCAGCACGCCGTTCTCGTAGGTCAGCACGACGGTTAAGCCGTCGAACTTGGGTTCGAGCGTGTAACTCAGCGCGGTCGCTGAGGGCAGTAGGCGCAGATTGCGATCTTCCCACGCTTGCAGATCGTCGGCGTTGTAGGCGTTGGCAAGGCTGAGGATCGGCGCACCATGCTGCACCTTCGGAAACTCATCCGACAGATCGCTGCCCGCGCGCTGGGTGGGCGAGTCGGGCATGATCAATTCGGGATGCTCAGCTTCAAGCGCGACGAGTTCATTATACAGCGCGTCGAACTCGGCATCGCTGATCGTCGGTTGGCTTAGCACATAGTATTCATAACTGTGCAGATGTAGTTGCTCGCGCAGATGCGCCGCGCGTGTGTGTAATTCGGGCGTGGTCACGAATTAGCCTCCCGGCTGCGCGACGGTCAGATAATCGACGGCGACCCAACCCGTGCGGTCGGGTGTGACCTGATCCTGAATTTGCCACCACGTGATGCTGCTGGCAAACTCGGGACCCGCGATCACGGTGAATTGTTCATTGTTTGCCGCCTGATCGATCACCGTGTTGGCAGCATCTAAGCCGGGGGATCGGCGCATGTTGAGCAGGTCAGTTCCCGTGACGATCACGGTCGAGCCGATGCTAATCGTCAGCGGGGTGGAGGTCAGCACGACGGGCGGCAGGGTGGGACCTTCCAGCGCGAAGGTGGGCAGCGGAATAGCAAACGCGCCGGACGAATCCGTATCGGGTGGCGGCGCGGTGATGAAGGCGGGCGGAACGGCTTCCGCTTCGGGTTCAGTGGTGGCGGCAGGCGGCGG
>JBGSRB010000326.1:0-8876 GCA_041737735.1 Anaerolineae bacterium
CGAGCCATTCAGCGCGTGGCGCGCGGGCGACGACTTCGACGCGCACCTGCACGCGCTCGATCAGCAGACGATCACGCGCAACCTGTACGGCGTCTACAGCGCGCATCAAATGTCGTCGTGTCGCATCGCGGGCAGTTCAGCGCTCGGCGCGGTGCAGCCCAACGGTGAAACCTATGAGGTGCGCGGGCTATACGTCGCGGATGCCAGCGCCTTACCCAGCGCCAGCGGCGCGAACCCGATGATCTCGATCATGGCGACCGCGCATCTGATCGCGCAAGGGATTAAAGCGGGCGTCAGCGCCGCCGGATAAACGCGAAATACGCCGACGCCAGCACCATCAGCACCGCCGTGATCGCCCACAGCACCGCCCACAGCACGGGCGGGATCAGCGGCGCGATCTCATTGGAAAACGCTGCCGCATCGTTGCGAATCGCGCCCGCGCTGGCGTTCACATTAGTGACTAATCCCACCAGATCAAGCACGGCATTGAGCGCGGTCAGCAGCGCCAGCACGTTCAGCACCAGCAGGTTAATGCCGCGATCCGCGAAGCGCCACAGCGCCAGCAAGAAGATCGCCATGCCCACACCCACCACCCACGCCGTCGAGAACCAACTGGTATACAGCAGCGTGACCAGCACGATCAGAATCGCCAGAATCAGCGAGATCGTGCGCGGGAACGGCACGCGATTCGCCACGTAAAACAAGATCGCCCCGAACAACGCCGCGCCTAAATAGCCCGCTGGCAGGATCAGCACCCGGCTGCCGCCCGTGGTCAGCGCTAAGCCCGATCCGTTGGGGTTGATGCGGAACTCGTTAAATTGTCCGCCGCTGATCATCGCCGCTAAACCGTGTCCGGTTTCATGCACAAACGTGACGAACAAGCGCACCGGATACAACAGGGGCGCGAACGCGGGAACATTCCACAGCACCAGCACGATCACGAACGCGATCAGCGCCACGATCAGCGCGCGCTGGCGAAACAAAGCGAGATGCGTCAGCATGATGCACGGTCTTTCGCTACACGCAGATGAATACGCTGATTATAACCCGATCCACTGCGCGCGCGTTTAGGGCGTCGCCTTCGTCGTTTCGAGCGCGGGATCAGCTTCCCCCGCCTGATCATCGTGTTCGCTGGTGCGGCTGTGAACGATGGCGAAATGGGTTTTGAAGCGCAGCAGCGGGCGCTCCAGCCAGCGGAACGACAGATCGGTGATGATCACCGTTGCGCCGATAGTGATCGCATAGAGCAGCAGATCGAACTGCGCGCCTTCCGTGATGCCCGCTTCCCGCAGCAGCCACAGTGTCAGATACAAAATCGGGAAGTGATAGATATACAAGCCATAGCTGCGCGTGCCGAAATACGTCGTGATGGGCGTTTCGATGCACAGCGGCGATTTAGGATTGGTGGCGACGTTCATAATCAAGACGATGAAGCCGACCGACAAGATAAACGTGTTGACCGAACTCACCGGAATATCGACCAGCGCCACCCCCACGAACAGCGCCGCCGCGACCGCCTGCGCCAGCGGATGATAAATATAGCGCAGCGCCGCATGACGCTGATGATACAGCCACGCGCCCACCGCTCCGATGGACATCGCTTCAAAGCGCATCCCGTGAAACAGATTGAGCATGGCGTCGCTGTTGAACACCAGCACCACCGGCTCTAGCAGCAGCTTGATCGTGATCACGATGCTGCACACGAAGATCAAGCGGTGCTTTTTCACCAGCCACGGCATCACCACATAGAATTGTTCTTCCAAGCCAATCGTCCACAGATGCCCCAAGGGACCCAGCGGACCCACCAGATTAGGCAGCAGCACGAACACCAGCACCACGCTGCGGAAAGGCGCGTCATGCAGGGCATAAGTGGCATCCAAGAACAACGGGAAGATGAAGAAGCCCGCGACCGCCACCAGATAATACAGGGGCCAGATGCGTAAAATGCGCCGCATATAGAACTTTCGCACGTGGATCGTGGCGGTGCGATCGCGTTCCACCAGCAGCAGCGCCGTGATCAAAAATCCGCTGAGGACGAAAAACAGCGTGACGGCGGTTTGCGCGTCCATCACCAGATAATCCAGCAGCGGAATGATCGATCCCTGCGTGCGCAGTTCGGCAAAATTGAGGGCGATGTGCGCGATGATCACGGAAAAAGCGGCGTAAAAACGCAGCGTGTTCAGCCCCGGAAAATACATAGTGCGCGTGGATGTTGGGTTCACCAGCACGATTGACTCCGCAAGTTCGCTCTTGATGCTATGAGCATACACCGAGAACCGCCGTCACAGGCTTGACACTTAGCCCAACGCGCGGCGTAAGTGCGCCGAGCCGAACAACCTGTGCAGAACTACACAAACTGCGCCCACACTTTTTAGCGATTCCCGCCGATTGGCGCGCCCTTATAATGCCCGTTATAATCAGGCAGAAATTACGATCCCGTCATTTTTGGTGAATCAGCACAATTTACCATGACCACATCCACCCCACCCCAACCGCGTGACCTCACCGGTTTACGCACCGCACTGCTTTCGCTGGCAATTGTGCTGGCGTTGGGTTTGCTGTGGGAAGGCGCGAAATGGTTCGGGCGCAGCAATGGCTACGCCGTCGCGATCGGCGGCACGACGATCAACCTCACGCTGCTGAACAACGAACAACTTCCGCACTTGGGCGATATTGCCCGCGCCTTCTTCGAGCCAGCCCAACGCGGCGGCGAACCACTGTATAACATGCTGGCAAGCGCGATGGCGTTCACATTCTGGTCGGCGCTGCGCGGATTCATCATCGGCGGCGTGATCGGCTTCGGGCTGGCGGTTGTGTTCACCCATTCGGGCTTACTCCAGCGCGGCTTGCTGCCCTACGTGATCGCGTCGCAAACCGTGCCGATTCTGGCGATCGCGCCGATGGTCGTCATCTGGATGGGGCGCGTGGGCGCGGTCGAGTGGGCAGTGCCGATCATCGCGGCGTATCTGACGTTCTTCCCCGTGACCATCTACACATTGCGCGGCTTGACCAGCGTTCCCGCTACCGCGCTCGAACTCATGCAGAGTTATGCCGCCAGCGCCGCGCAGATTTTCTTCAAGCTGCGCCTGCCCAACGCCCTGCCGCAGATTTTCACCGCGCTCAAGATCAGCGCGACCGCCAGTGTGGTCGGCGCGATCATCGGGGAACTGCCGTCGGGCATCCAAAACGGACTCGGCATCGCCATTCTCAACTTTTCGCGCTACTACAATCAATCGCCGCCGCGTTTGTGGGCGACTATCGCCGCGGCGGGCTTGCTTGGGATTCTGTTCTTCGCCGTGATCGCCGTGATTGAGCGCGTGGTCATCCGTTGGCGCGTGGAGCAAAGCGACTAATGGTTGATGTGACTCCCAATGCCAGCGTCAGCGCGCCCAAATATCACCTTGAGGGGCTGTTTGATCCGCAGCAGGCGCAGCCCGACGACGCGCACAGCATCCTCATGCGCTTGATCCCGCCCAACAGCCGCGTGCTTGAACTCGGTTGCGCCAGCGGTTATCTCGGCGGCTACATGGAACAGCAACTCGGCTGCCGCGTGACCGGGCTGGAATTTGACGCGGAAGCGGCGCGCATCGCCGCCACCCGCATGAGCGAAGTGCATGTCGTCAATCTGGATGCTGATCGCGCGTTGGCGGTGGCACAGGCAAGCGCGCCCTATGATCTGGTGCTAGCTGCCGCCGTGCTAGAACATCTGCAACATCCCGACCGCGTGCTGGATCAAATCAAATCGCTGCTCGCCCCCAACGGCACGCTGATCGTCTCGCTGCCCAACATCGCGCATTGGGGCGTGCGCTTGCAACTGCTGCTGGGGCGCTTCGATTACAGTGACTATGGCATCATGGATCGCACGCATGTGCATTTTTACACCGTGCGAACGGGCGCGCGCCTGCTCGAAGATCAGGGTTTCACCGTCAAGGCGCTGCATATTGCGGGCAGCGGCTTGCAAAACATGGTCAACCGACTCGCGCGCGCCAACGGACGCCCACTGCCGCAACCGATCATGCCGGGGCTGTTCGCGTATGAATTGATCTATGTGGCGCACATGCGCGCTTAAGTTGCAGCGCATAACCATAAGGCAAGCTGAAATGGCTCGAAACCCTGATCAAGCGGGCATGTGTTTTAAAGCGAGTGATGATGGTTGCTAATCAATTAGCACCGACACGGCAGGTTACTTTCGCCTATCACCTGATCAACCCGCGCAATGCGGCGTTTATTGAGGGGCGGTCGCCGCACATCGACTCGAACGCGAATTGGCTGCTGGTGATTTCGGGGTCTGGGTTATGGTTCTTGTTCGCCGCCTTAACGGTCAGTATGATTCTGGCGATTATCGAGGCGCTGGTCACGGGTGATGAGATGCGCGCACGGGTTCCGGCGCTGCTGATCATGCTGGCGGCGACCGCGTTCTTCACCTATCTCATTTATCCGGCACTGCGCGATGCCCTCAGGGAACGGCGCAGCGCTCGTAATGGACACCTGCTGCCGGGCGAGGCAACATCTTTTACGCGCCACGGGGATGCGCTGCGCGTGGGTTATCGTTTTCGCACACCCGAAGGGCGCGAACGCTCCGGAATTACGGGAACTTTGCAAGCGCTGGGTGCGCGTCCACGACCGAATGAGCATCTGGTGATTTTGTATCTGAATGATAGCGTGCATAAGGCATTGTGAGTATGACGTCGATCATCTCGATCAAAAACCTCTCGAAAATCTTTCGCGGCGCGGATGGCGCGAACGTCAACGCGCTGCACGACATCAACCTTGAGATCGAACAGGGCGAGTTCATCGCGCTGATTGGGCCTTCAGGCTGCGGCAAAAGCACACTGCTGCGCATGATCGCTGACCTGATCAAGCCCTCATCGGGCGAACTGATCGTCAATGGCAAGCCCGCCGAGCAAGCGCGCAAAGACCGCGATTATGGCTTCGTGTTCCAAAGCCCGACGCTGTATGACTGGCGCACCGTGCTGAAAAATGTGCAGCTTCCGCTGGAAATCATGAATCACCCACCCGCCGAGCGCGAAGCCCGCGCCCGCGCCATGCTCAAACTGGTGGAACTTGAAGGCTTCGAGAGTAAGTATCCGTGGCAGCTTTCCGGCGGAATGCAGCAGCGCGTCAGCATCGCGCGGGCGCTGGCGTTCGAGCCGGGCATCCTGCTGATGGACGAGCCGTTCGGCGCGCTCGACGAAATGACGCGCGAACGCATGAACAACGAACTCTTGCGCATCTGGAGCGCCATCCACGAAATGACGGTCGTGTTCGTCACGCACAGCATCAGCGAAGCGGTCTATCTCTCGTCGCGCGTGGTCGTGTTATCGCCGCGACCGGGACGTATCGGTGCGATCATCGACATCGATCTGCCGCGCCCGCGCACCGTCGAAACGCATGATCTCGATGCCTTCTTCCACTATGAAAGCCGGGTGCGTCATGCGCTGCGCGAAGGTGTCCGTTCTGAGGTGGACGCATGAGCGATCAGACGCTCAACCTGACGCCGCAGCAGGCGGGTGATATCGAAGCGGCGACGCAAACGATCTACGCCGAAGCCGCCGACCGCACGCTCGATACGCGCACACTCGGGCTTGATCTGGTGGCGCTGACCGCGCTGCTGCTGATCGTGATCGTCGCGCACCTGCTCAACCCGCTGCTGATCTACGAGACGCAGTTCGGTTCGGCGTGGCGCAATGCAACGCTGCAACCCGTACTGGCGGGCGTGCTGGCGATCTGCGCGGGCGTGCTGATTTACGCCAACTGGAAAACACGCAATCCCCTGAAAACTGGGGCAATGATCGCGCTCGGCGCGTATACACTGATAGGGATCGCGGCGCTCTGGTTCGGGTTGCACACCATCGCGCTGATCGTCGGCGCGGAGTCCACGTTATTTTTCGAGCGTCTGCGTCCCGACACACCGACGGAAACTTTCGCCGCCGCCCTGCCGATCACGACGGTGTTCATGGGGACGGCGTTGATCGCCACCGTGATCCTGTGGCAGCCATGGACGCGCTTAAGCCTCTACACCCGCGTGATCCGTAAGCAAAGCGCGGCGCTGATCGTCGGCGCGCTCGTGCTGCTGCTCTGGGAAGTGCTGATCGACGTGTTCCGCATCGAGTCGTTTCTGCTGCCCAAACCAAGCGTGATCGGCGGCGCGTTTGCCGAGGGTTATCCGCGTTTGGTCAGCGCGGGCTGGAACACCTTCCAGAATGCGTTCTGGGGCTTCGTCGTCGGGTGCGGCGCGGGCATCCTGACCGGCATCGCGTCGGCGCGTTTCGCGGGTTTCAGCCGCGCGCTGCTGCCGATTGCGATCGCCATCAACGCGATCCCGATCATCGCGCTCGCGCCGATCATGAACAACTGGTTTGGCGCGCTCAATCCTGCCAGCAAGATCGCGATTGTGGCGATTCTGGTCTACTTCCCGACGATGATCTCGACCGTGCGCGGCTTGAACGCCGTCGATGCGCTGTCGCTCGAATTGATGCAAACTTATGCCGCCAGCCAATTGCAGATTTTTGCCAAGCTGCGGCTGCCCACGGCGCTTCCCTATATTTTCAGCGCCTTAAAAGTTGGAACGACGCTCGCCATGATCGGCGCGATTGTCAGCGAATATTTCGGCGGCTCAACCGCTGGACTCGGCTTTCGCATCCGTGACGACGCGGGCTTGTTCAAATATCCCGAAGCGTGGAGCGCGATCTTCATCAGCGCCATCTACGGGATACTGTTCTATCTGGTCGTCAGCGTGATCGAGCGCGCACTGCTGCGCTGGCACGTGGCGTTCCGGGATGAATAAAATCGTGGTTGGCATATCTTTTTCGATATGGAGGGTTGCAACGATGCGTAAATTGTTGGTGCTGGTGTGTGTGCTGCTGCTGGCGGTTGTGCCAGTGACGGTGGCGCAAGACTTAACGCCCGTCAGCGTGGTGCTGAAGTGGGTGCCGCAAGCGCAGTTCGCGGGCTTTTATGCCGCCGAAGCGCTCGGTTATTATGAAGAAGAAGGCTTGGCGGTGACGATTGTTCCCGCAGGCGTGGACATCAACCCGCAGCAGCTCGTCAGCGCGGGCGATGCCGAGTTCGGCACCGACTGGATGGGCAACATCCTCTCGACGCGCGAAGCCGGGCAGGATGTCGTCAACATCGCGCAGATTTATCAGCGCAGCGGGATGCGTCAGATCACATGGGTCGACAGCGGCTTGACCGAGTTCGAGCAACTGGGCGGGCGTGTGGTCGGCGTGTGGTGCTGCGGTAATCAGTTCCCGACTTTCGCGGCGCTGACCAAAGCGGGCTTTGATCCTGAAAATCCCGATGATGTCGTCGTGGCGCAGCAGGCGTTTGACATGAACGCCTTCATCGCCCGCGAGATCGACGCCGCCAGCGCCATGACCTACAACGAACTGGCGCAGGTGTTGGAAGTCGTCGCGGAAGATGGCACGTTCCCCGTGTATACGATGGACGACCTGAATATTCTCGACTTCAACGAATATGGCACGGCAATGCTCGAAGATGGCATTTTCGTGCGCGCCGATTGGCTGGCTGAAGCAGGCAACGAAGAAGTGGCGATCCGTTTCTTGCGCGCCACCTTCCGCGGCTGGATGCACTGCCGTGATAATCCGTCCGATTGCGTGGACTTCGTGTTAGCGGCGGGTCCGACGTTGGGCGAAGGGCATCAAGCGTGGATGATGAACGAAGTCAATAAGCTGATCTGGCCGTCGCCTGCGGGCATCGGCATCATGGACGCGGCTGCGTTCGACATCACCGCCAGCATCGCGCTGTCTTACGGCATCATCAGCAGCGAAGCGGAAGGCGAAGGCGTCGCCTATCGCACCGACTTGGCGCAAGCCGCACTCGACAGCCTGATGATGGACATGGGCGATCTCGATGCCGTCGGCACGCTGTATGAAGCGCCGGAAGTAGCGATTACCCCGCGCGGCGAGTAAGCATTAGCATTTGTTAGTGCATTTCCAATACCCCTTCTCTCTGATTATGAGAGAGGGGGTTAAAATAATCCCCTCGCCCCTTGTGGGCTGAGGAGAGGGGCTAAAGCCGCTAATTTCTGTTCATACGTGTAATAGCGTCTTCGATGCCATTTAACTGTTGCTCCATAGAATCGAGTTGCTCTGATAAATCTCGATTGGTCACTTGCTGCTGTGACGATGTAATTATTTGTACCAATCCGACTACGGTAATGCCTGCTGCTATATTTAGCCCAACAGCTATAACTAAATCTTGTGAAATAGGTACGCCTTGAGAATTTGTTACCCATATGGCATAACCTAATCCGATACCTACAAGAACTAGTCCTCCCAACATTCTTAGTATCATTATGTGCGCTTAACTCCTCAATGCGAAAGACATAACATATAATTTACATGATACACTTGTTCTATTTATAAATTCCCCCCAATAAATGGTGATTGACAAGCAAACGGTCGCGGCTTGAGCCTATTCCCCCACCGCGACCGCGATCCCATCCACGCGATAATAATCCGCCGCGCACACGTTAAAACCCGTATCGGGGGTATCGTCCACCGTGTCCAAGCCATTCGACGCCGCTAAATCGACCGTGAACGCAGGCACGCGGATCACGCCTTCCGCCTCTTGTTCAGCGGCGACTCGCAGCACGGAATCGCGTGCGTCCCATTCGGCGGCGTGCAACTGCATCATGGGCAGCAGCGTCAGCGTGTTGATCGTCATACGCACGGGTCCCACCAGCACCAGCAGCACGATCAGCACGGTGGGCAACCAGCGCGACCGCGTGATCGCGACGGGCAAACGGATCAGCGCCGCGCCCACATACCCGATCACCAGCACCGCCCACACCATCGCAAACTGCGACATCACGTAGGCGCGCGGGCGGCGGATTACTCGTGCCATACACACCC
>JBGSRB010000372.1:0-1889 GCA_041737735.1 Anaerolineae bacterium
GCCGACTCAAACGATATGGATGATGTCGAAGCCAATTCGCCGCATCGCGTCGGCACGCTGGCGGCGCTGCAACGGCGTATGCAGCGTTTCGAGCGTTGGGGCTTTTTGATTCCGGAAGCCGTGGGCGACAGCGTGCAGAACATCATCGGCTTGATCGAGCAGCGCAAAAGCGTGGTGCTGGAATTTGGGCGCTATGGCAACTCGCTCGATGCCTATATGCTGGTCGCCAATTATCTGACGCGCCGCATCCACGAGTCGTATGTGGATCGCGTCGAGCGGGCGTTGGGCGAAGCCGCCGATATGCCGCCGCAGTTGATGATCGTGATCGAAGAAGCGCACAAATTCCTCGATCCCAAAATCGCGCAGCAAACCACGTTTGGCATCATCGCGCGTGAACTGCGTAAGTATAACGTCACGCTGCTGGTGGTCGATCAGCGTCCGAGCGGCATTGACGAAGAAGTGATGAGTCAGATCGGCACGCGCGTGACCGCCCTGCTCGACAACGAGCGCGACATCAATGCGGTGCTGACCGGCATCAGTGGCGCGGCGGGCTTGCGTGAAGTGCTGGCGCGCTTGGATAGCAAGCAGCAGGCGATCATCATGGGTCACGCGGTGCCGATGCCGGTCGTCGTCAAAACACGCACTTACGATCAGGTCTTTTACGACGCGATTCAGCATGAGATCAGCGGCACGCCCGTGCGCATCAACAGCGAACCGCGCAAACGACGGTTATGACCCCCGCGCCATAACACCCTATTGATTTTTCGCAGGGGCGCCTCATGAGGCGCCCCACTTCTTCGTTCTCTTTGTTCGCTATTGACAGAACATACAGAACCTTATATCCTGATCAGCATTATGGAAAAACAAGCCGAGTACTACGAAGCCTTTGCCCTGTACTTTGAGCGCGTCGGGTTAACACGCATGGCGGGGCGCATCATCGCGCTGCTGCTGATCAGCGATCCGCCGCGCCAGTCGATGCCCGACATCTGCGCCGAACTCAAAGCGAGTAAAAGCGCGGTCAGTGTGGCGCTTAAGCAGTTGGTCACACTCAAGCTGGTCGAACAGATCAGCCTGCCGGGTGAGCGCCGCGATTATTACCGCGCCAGCACCGATATGTGGACGCGATCTCTGCGTGGACGGATGCACCAACTGACCGAACTGGTTGATCTGGCGGAACACGGTTTAAGCCTGCTGGCTGACGCCGCGCCTGATCAACGCCGCCGCTTGGAAATGATGCGCGACATGAACGCCTTCATGCTGCGCGAGTTTCCCAAACTGCTCGATGCGTGGGACGAAGAAAAACGGCGTTTAGGCTACGACGACCTCTAAAGCACCATCAAGTGAAGGACAAACATATCATGCACATTGTGATCTTAACTGCGGGTTCGCGCGGGGATGTTCAGCCGTTCGTTGCGCTGGCTGTTGGCTTGCGCGCGCGCGGTTATCGCGTGACGTTAGGCGCGCCTGCGCTCTTCGAGTCGTTCGTGGCTGAATATGGCGTGCCGTTCGCGCCGCTGGATGATGAGTTCCTCAAGCTGACCGAGAACGCCAAAGGCGCGGCGGCGGTCGAAGGCGGCAGCGCTTTCGGGTTGATCGCCAAAGTCAAGCCGATGCTGCGCCGCATGATGGACGATGCACGGCACGCCGCCGACACCGCCGACCTGATCATATATCATCCCAAAGTGTTGGGCGCGCCTTATATCGCGGAGGCGCGCAAAATTCCAGCGATTTTAGCGCTGCCGCTGCCGCTGTATACGCCGACCGCAGCGTTCGCTAACCCGATCATCCCGCTGAACGGCGCGCCCGGCTTCATCAACACGCTGACGTATGGCGTGTTGAAGTTCGTCAAAGCGCCCTATCTCGGCGCGATCAACGATTTTCGCGTCAAC
>JBGSRB010000380.1:0-15272 GCA_041737735.1 Anaerolineae bacterium
CACATCAATGCCGCGCGTCGGATCGTCCAAAATGAGAAAAGTAGGGTTCGACACCAACCAGCGCGCCAGAATAACCTTTTGCTGGTTGCCGCCCGATAATTCCTTGACAGGCTTTTCCGCATCGGGCGTGACGATGTGCAGCGCTTCGATCATCTCGTTGGCAAGCTGATCTTGCTTGGCGCGCGAAAGATAATCAAACCAGCCCATCTTCGCTTGCAGAGCCAAAATAATGTTCTCGCGCACGCTCAAATCACCGATGATGCCTTCGACCTTGCGATCTTCCGGACACAGCCCAAACCCATACTGGATCGCCTTGCGCGGCGAGGTGAGCGCGACTTGTTCGCCTTGCAGAAACGCATCGCCTTGATCGTTCTGCTCAATGCCAAAGATCAAATGCGCGATCTCGGTGCGTCCTGACCCCAACAAGCCCGCCAAGCCGACGATTTCACCGTGCCGAATTTCGAGATCGAACGGCTCGATCATGCCGTGTCGCGCAAAGCCTCGCACTTTAAGGAATGGGGTTTGATCAGCGCGCTTCACCGTGTCTTTAGCGCTGGCATCGCCTAAGACTTGGATCAGTTCTTTGCCCAACATTTCCGTGATCAACTGCACGCGCGGCAGTTCAGAGGCGCGATGTTCGCCAATTTTACGCCCGTTCCGCAGCACGGTGATGCGATCCGCAATTTCGTAGACCTGATCGAGAAAGTGCGTGATCATGATGATGCCGATGCCGCGCTGCTTGAGCGCGCGAATGATCGTAAACAGACGATCGACTTCCTGCCGATCTAAGCTCGACGTGGGTTCGTCGAGAATGAGAACTTTCGCGGACAGATCAACCCCGCGCACGATGGCGATAATTTGCTGAATAGCCACCGAATACGAGGCGAGGTTGCTGGTCACGTCAATATCAAGCCCAAAATCTTGCAGCAGTTGCTTGGCTTGGCGATTGGTGGCGCGCGTGTCGATCATGCCCCAACGCATGGGCTGCCGACCGAGAAAGATGTTCTCGGCAACCGATAGCGTGGGAATCAGATTAACCTCTTGATACACCGTGCTGATGCCCAAGTCTTGCGCGTGGCGCGGGCTGCGCGGATCGATGACCTTGCCTTCGAGCAAAATCGTGCCGGCGTCTTTGCGATGCACCCCCGTGATCAGCTTGATCAAGGTGGATTTGCCCGCCCCGTTTTCGCCCACCAGAATATGCACATCTCCGGCATAGAGGGCGAAATCCACATCATCAAGCGCCACCGTCGAAGTAAATGTTTTCGTCAAACCCTTGACTTCCAGTAAGGGCTGTCGGGCTTGTTCGCTGCTATTCATAAGGAAAGTTCCATACAATGGGTTTAATTGGGCAAAGGCATTAAGGGGGTTGGGTCAATTCCTGTTGCTGGACGCTGGCGCTAAGCAGTGGGGTGCAGGTAGTTTCACCCGCACCCCGCTGGCGTCTGACCTTCCGCGCTTAAGGCGGCGTCAGCGTGCGTTTAGCGATCGGCGTCGTAAGCGGCGCGCGATGTGTACAGGCTGCCGTTAACGGGAACCCAAGCCGGCAGTTCTTCGCCGTTCAGGTGCGCCACGACCGCATCAAAGGCAGGCACGCCCATGAACGGGCTTAATTCGACGGTCGCGTTGATGTCGCCCGCGTCCATCGAGTCGAACACGTCAGGGATCGCGTCAACCGAGACAATCAGAATATCGACGCCGGGAACCAGACCCGCTTCACGAATGGCTTCGACCGCGCCAATCGCCATGTCGTCGTTGTGAGCGAACACAGCGCAAATGTTGGCGGAATCTTCCGAGCTGAGGATGCTCGCCATCACCGATTTACCTTCGGTACGCACAAAGTTGCCGGTCTGCGAACGGATGATTTCCATGTCGCTGAACAGGCTGATCACTTCGGCGAAACCTGTGTGGCGGTCTTCAGCGGCAGCCGAGCCAACCGTGCCGTAGAGTTCCACAATGTTGCAGTTGCCCGAAGTCGCCTGCACCAACCACGCCGCCGCTAAACGACCTTCATGCACGAAGTCGGACGAAACGCGGGTGACGAACAGCGACGGGTCGGAATCGACGTTGCGGTCAACGATGATGACCGGCACGCCCGCATCGGCGGCTTCTTCCAGCACGTTATCCCAACCACTTTCGATCACGGGGGCGAGGATGATCGCGTCAACGTCACCCTGCGCCAACCACGCGCGAATCGCGGCGATCTGGTTTTCTTGGCTTTGGCGCGCATCCGAGAACAGCAGGTTGATGCCGCGTGCTTCCGCTTCAGCGATCACCGCTTCGGTGAACGATGTGCGCCAAGCGCTTTCCGAACCAATTTGCGAGAAGCCAATGGTGAGACCTTCACCTGAATCTTGCGCGCTGACGAACGAAAACGAAAGCGAGAGGAGGATCAAAACAAGGAGACTGACTTTGACAAAGCGCATTTCAAAACCCCTTTATGTAAACGCGGTGCGAATTTTTGTAAATAGCCACTAGGTGCGGACTGCGGCTGCTAGGCTTGTTGGCAAGTCGAGCTGTGCCTCAGATGTAAAAAATTTACGGGTAACATCGAGAAGTCAGCATTGACTCGCTGCCTCTTTATGTCCACACTTTCAATTGGCACAGGTATGGGGATGCTGTGGCATGTTGACCCCGTGACACACAGCCCCATCTTGCGCCACCTCACGCTGCAACTGCTCAACCATGTTGTTTGATTCGGCTGCCCCCTTGACTTCAAACCTGAGATGCACATCCAGAATGCGCGTTTCCATGTCGTGATGTGAGCGCTCACATATTGTGACATAGCTTAATCGTGGAGTCAAGTTGGCGCGCGCAGGTTTGTCCAGCTTGCCGAAGCGGGCAGCACCTCGCTGGTGCGCTTGCCCGAGCTTAGTTGGGATAAGTATCCCCAGCATAGGCATATTGATGATAGCTCTGCACCAGATTGTCACGCACGATGTTGTAGTAGCACGAGTCGCCGCCGCCAAACGGCAGCAGAATGAGCGGTTCATCAATCGTGCGCTCGTTCAGCGTCCATCCTGCGGGCAGCACCGCATCAATATCGGGCGTACCGTCGTCGGTGGCGTGCATGACATACCGATTGCCCTGTCCATCAGTCAGATCGTAGATCGTCGGTCCATCGAACGCGATCCGCTGGCACTTGGCGATTGTGTTGATGCTCACGAAACCGGGGTTGACGACATCGCCGCTACAACCGCTTATGTCGGGGAAGCACGACTGCCCGACGATTTCGGTAAGGTTTAGCCAAGTGTAGCCGACGATCTCCTCGATGATGAAACATGCCTCGCCCTGACATGTAGGGGGCGCACCCGGTGAGCGGAAAAAGCACGAACCGTCAAACATCAGGCTGCGGGTCGAGTTTTGCAGCAGCGGCAGGCGAAAGCTGTACGACGCCCACACGTCAGCGGGCATCGGGTTGGTGCTGCCCGCCACATAGATATAGTCGGTTTCCAAGTTCAGAATCTCTTGGGCGACACCGCCTTCCTGACCGCCGCCCGCGCACGCCGCGCCGTCTGGCATGGCGGTCTGCACAGTCGAATAACTGATCTCCAGTGGTTTGAGTGCTGTCAGCGTATTGATGTAGCTGATCCCGACGATGGCGGCAACAGCGATGAGCGCCGTCACCGCGCCGATGATGATGAATAGAGTCTTGCGTTTCACGTGGACACTCCTGTGTTTTTGCTGTCTTATGTTACACTTTGTATCTTAAGTGGTGGGATGATGAAGTCAACCAACAATCATGTCCGTGCGTTACATATGTAACAGGTGTTGCCAATGAGAGTGATCAACAATCCTGATGACCCGCGCGTCAAGAAAACTCGGCAAGGACTGCGCGCTGCCTTCATCCGCTTGATTCTGCGCAAGGGCTATGATGAGATTTCGATTCAGGAAATCGCGGATGAAGCCCAGTCAGCGCGCATCACGTTCTACCGGCACTACCGCGACAAAGAGGAATTACTCAACGATTGCATGAATGAATTGTTTGGCGAGCTGAAGGAAAAAACAGAAAAGCTGTCGCAGAAGGCACTTCTCGATGGCTATTCCCCGGTGCAGGTGCTATACGATCACATCGAGGAACAGGAAACGCTCTATCGTATCCTGTTTTCCAGTCGTGGCACGCAAACCGTGATCGAGCGGATGCGCCATCACCTTGCTGCACATGGGATGCAGGCACTCGCAAATGCGGAGCGCATGACACAGGCAGACATCCCCCGTGAAATCCTCGCCTATCACGCCGCCAGCGCGCAGATCGGGCTTGCCATGTGGTGGCTGGATCAAGGTAAACCCTATCCCTCGACCTATATGGCGCGCATATCACTGTGGCTGACGCTGAGCGGAATGCTGCGGGCTTTGGGTGTAGGAGACTTTGTGCCACCCTTGCCAAGTCTGGAAATGATCGCGCCGCGCTAAATGTAATCAGCGCTATGCGCCAGCGGGCGCGAAGACCTTATGCCATCCTTAGTCCCTAGTCGGCTGTAAGATAGCGACTCAGCCAGTTGACCGCGTTGCTTCGTAGAGTGTTCGTATCGTCTGTATTTCACCACGATGCTCGTCTTCATGTTGAATAAGATGATACAGAACCCATTCAGGCGTTACATCATAGTCCGGCAGTGTGCGCGCGCGGTAGTAATCATCGAGTGAAATGGACTTAAATTGTTCCAAAAAATGACGACGGGTTTTTTCTAACCTGACAAGATGGTCCTGCAAGCTCCCTTCGCGTATGGTATACAAAAGCCCCTGACTGTCGCGCATCGCATATGGGAACAGTGGCTTGATTTCCGGCGACCATGCTTGTTGTAGCACTTCTTCATACAGCCAGTCCATTTCGACGATAGCAAGGTGGTACAGCAGCGTACCAAGACTGTTCTGCAAGCCTTCACCTTGCCAGTAAAGGGCTTCCTCTGTCCAATCCCGAACTACTTCAAGGGTACGGCTGCGCGAATCCTGCATACGCCATAGGTCTGCGCCAACGGGTCGAGGATAGTCAGCCAACGGTTCAATAATATTGTTGTGTGACATGGCAATCCTTTGTGATCTGACTCTAGCGGTGTTGTATGCTTCGCTTGCTAGTGTATACCGGATAACTAAACTACCGGTGATAGGCTTCTGGTTTTCATGCGTCTGCTCCCTGTGTTTGTTCATTGATGAGTTCCCTCATCGCCCGATTGGGCAGCGCAAAGAAGATCGCCAGCGCGATATTTGCCGCGATGCTCAAAAACGGATGAACCAGCGCCAGCAACCCTGCTCCCAGATATAGGATCGGACCAAAAGCGTATTGCCGCGAGATGAACGCCACTAGCGCCGGATCAGTACGCGGGCTGAACAGGCGTTTCTGATGCGATGCGTAGCGCCACAACAAATTGAAGAACACAGCCACCACCAGCGACCAACCATTGTAGATCATCACCGCAGCCACGCGCTCTTCATGCTGCAAATAAGCAGCCATCATTGCTGTGATAAAGGGTACGATGCTGATGCCGAATAACAACAGTCCGTTCAGCAGCAGCAAGCTATTATCGGAGCGGCGAATGGCTGTAAACAGACGATGATGATTGATCCACATCACAAGGATGAAAAAGAAACTAGCGGAAACTGCCAGATAGGTCGTCCACTGGTCGAGCAAAGCGCGCATTAGCCCGACCTCGGCTACCGTTTCCGGTGCCGGAACTTGGATGCTGAACACCAGCAGTGTGATGATGATAGCCATCACGCCATCACTAAAAGCTTCAATGCGGGCGGTTTCTTTATCCTGTTCTGGTGGCATATGAATGACTCCGATTTATTGGAAAAGCTCGACGTTATAGGGCTGAAGTCATGCCGCAAGGTGAATAGCAACATAAATAGAGCGCATCAATCCGTTCAGCGATCAGTGCTACCACTTCTGCGATGGTCATGCCACCGAACACCATTTCGTCATCGCGGTGACAGATAGATTAACGACAATTGCAGTGTAACTCTGAGCATTCAATAAGATGATACCCTCATTCCATGATGAACTGATGTGGGTGGAGTTCAAGCGCAAATTATCAACAGTTTATCTGGCAAGTACCCATCGTTTACGTTTTGGACGAACCTCCGTTTATACGATTTTCACCTCGAATTCACGATTTTTTCCACCCACAAGATTTGGAAATACTGTAATATATGCGTATAGATTTTAGCCGTACGTTAGCATCTCTCGATTTAATAGGGGTTTAGATGCTTGCCTGTGCTTGGTTGAAATTAGCGTAGGTGGGCAGCGCTCAACTGCCTCAACATTACCTTATTTCCATTGGCTTTACACAACCATCTTTGCTCAAAGGAAGCACCATGAAACACAGTAAGATCACGTTGTTCATGCTGGTCTTTTCGCTTGCGTTGGGGTTCGGACGAACCAATGCTCAAGAGGAAGGACAAGTATTCCAAGTCGCTTTCACCTCGTTCTTTTTCAACCCACAGCCCTTCATTGATGAAATGACGCAACTGGGCTACGTCGAGGGTCAAACGATTAACTACCTGATGTTATCGTTTGAAAACTTTGGCGATGAAAACACCCCGCCCGAAGTGTTCATCGAGGAATATAACCGCCAGCTTCAGGTGATGATCGAGGCTGGTGCCGATATTTTCGTGACCAACACCGATACTGAGGCGGTTTTTTTGCAAACGCTTGTAAGCGATACGCCGATTGTCTTTGCGCGTTCGGATGATCCTGTTTCCACGGGCGCGGTTGCTGACCTGATCACCCCCGGCGGCACAATGACCGGAACCGTGACCAACCGCCCGCATGAGCGCCGCCTGCAAATTCTGACCGAAATCATGCCTTCGACCGACAAAGTGTACTACCTGTATAGCCCGCTGACGCTGGAAGCTGAAGCCGTTTTAGGGCAAGTGCAGGCGATCGCGCAAACATTAGGTGTCGAAATTATCCCCATTCCCACCCCCGATGGCGCCAGCGCTGCGGCAGCGCTGCAAACTGTGCCGGATGACGTGGACTGGGTGTTCTTAACACCCTTCGTGCCATTTGAACCCGTGTTCTTTGAAGCGCTGTCTGTGGTTTCCGCAACCCATCAGATCGGTGTTTCGTGGGCGACGGATGACCCATCACCGTTCTACACCATGGGTTACGGACCCAACATTGCGGCAACCGACCGTCAAGCCGCCCGCATCGTAGATCGCATTTTGCGCGGGGCAAATCCGGCAGAATTACCGGTCGAGCGCGCGGAAAATCATCTCATGGTCAACCTTGAAGCGGCGGAAGCCATCGGGCTGGAAATTCCGGTCGGTGTTTTGCGGCAGGCAAGCGTGATCATCCGCCCCGGCGATTTAGCGGACTTCAATATGTTCGGAATGCCGACCGATGCTGGCAACTAGCCGCCTACACGCAGAAAGTGGGAGCATAACCGCATGATTTTCAACAGTTTGCGTGTACGTCTAACTCTGTTGTTCGTCACATTGACGATTGTACCGCTGCTTATCACCGGAACGCTGATCACGCTGCGCGCCACAGATAACCTGCGGAACCTCGCCATCACCTCGCAAGAACAGGTGGCGCGCCAAGGCGCATTGAGCTTGAGTGCTTTCTTCAGCGAACGCGAGAATGAACTGCGGGTGCTGACGGATGTGTATGGTATGACGCTGCTGCAACCGGATGTCCAGCGCGATGTGCTGCTGACCCTGCTGACTGAACAGCCCGCCTATCACGAATTTGTGCTGGTCAATGCGGAAGGTGATACGCAGTTTCAACTCACGCGCGGTCAACTGGTCGTCACCGACGATCTGCCTGCGCGCAGCGACGATGCGTTGTTCCAGCAAGCGCTGACGACGCGCGAGGTCACTTTCAACCCGGTCTACTTCAATGAGATCGCGCGTGACCGTTTGATCACGTTTGCCGTGCCGGTTGAAGACTTGTTCACGGGGCAGGTCAGCCACGTCCTCATCGCTGAGATTCGCTTTCAAGCCATCGGTGAGGAAATTCTGCGCGAGTTAAACCTGACGGCAGCCGAAGATGTGTACATCACTGACATCAACGGCACGATCATCGCCCACCAGAACCCGAGCTATGTGTTGCGGGAAACCGTTTTTGATGCACCTGAAACAAGCGGACGCCATCTCGGTTTAACGGATAGTGATGTCATTCTGGCAACTGCGTCGATTCCGCTCTCGAACACCGAGTTGATCGTGGTTGCGGAAACCAGTTACCGCAATGCGACGCAGCTTTTGCTCGATCTGGCGCAGTTGGCGATTGTCATCACACTGGTGACGCTGGTGATTTCCGCCGCGATTGTCGCGTGGGTGGTCAGCCGCGTGGTGAACCCGATCAGCCGTCTGTCGCGCGTGGCGCAGGCGATCCGTGCCGGCGATTTCTCGCAGCGCACGACTCTGACACGCAAAGACGAAATCGGTCAATTTGCGATTGCGTTTAATGAGATGAGCGACGCCATTCAAAAGCGTGAAGCCGACCTGCGCGATCAAGCGGATGCGCTGCGGATTGCGACGGCGCGCGCGAAAGAAGCCGCGCGTGTCAAAGGCGAATTCTTGGCGAACGTGTCGCACGAACTGCGCACGCCGCTGAACGCGATCATCGGGTTTAGCGATATTCTGCTGGCGGGCATGAGTGGTCCCCTCAACGAGAAGCAGACGCATAAAATGAGCCGCCTGAAAGACAACGGGATGCGCTTGTTGGCGTTGATCAATGACTTGCTCGACCTCACGCGCATCGAATCGGGGCGGCTCGAAGTGATGGATAAAGCTTTCTCGCCCTATGCCGTGGCGGAGCGCATCACCGCGCAGATGGAAAGCCTCGCGCTGAAAAGCAATCTGGCGTTTACGACCACCATCAGCCCCGATGTGCCGGCAAGCGTGCAAGGGGACGAAAATCGCGTCGAGCAGGTGATCGTGAATCTGCTGTCGAATGCGTTCAAGTTCACCCGCGCTGGTTCGGTCACGTTGAACATCAACGCCAACCACGCCAACAACACATGGAACATTGAAGTGACCGATACGGGCATCGGCATTCCGCCGCACGCCCTGAACGTGATCTTTGAGGAATTCCGCCAACTGGACGGCAGTTATTCCCGTGCTTATACCGGCAGCGGTTTAGGGCTAGCCATTACGCGCAATCTGGTGCGGGTGATGGGCGGCAAGATCAGCGTCAAAAGCACGCTGGATGTGGGCAGCACCTTCACCGTGACGCTGCCGATCAGTCTGGAGAGTGTGCCTGTGACTCAACCGCTGGAAGTCGCACAGCGAACTAAGGAGGAGGCAGTATGATCGATTGGCACGATGTGACGACGTGGCGGGTTCTAGTTGTGGATGATGAACCTGATAACCTAGAAGTGGTTGCCGAAACGCTGGAATTTCACGGCACGCAGGTGCTAACCGCCGCCAATGGCGCTGAAGCGTTGAAGGCGTTAGAGGTGTTTCCGGCAACGCTGATCCTGACGGATTTATCCATGCCTGTGCTGGATGGGTGGGGAATGCGCGCGCAGCTCAAAAAGCAGGAAGCCTTCCAAGACATTCCGGTGTTGGCGCTTTCCGCCCACGCCATCGCGGGGGATAAAGAACGCGCCCTCGAGGCGGGCTTTGATGGCTATTTGACCAAGCCCGTGAACATTCACACCCTGCTGGATGATATTCGCAGCGCTTACATTGCACCGCTAACCAACGATAAGGCGACAAACCTATGAGCATCAAAAACTGGACGGTCTTGGTCGTGGAAGATGAAGCCGACAGCATGGAGTTGGTTCAGGGCTTGCTCGATCATTACGGCATTCGGGTGGTGGGGGTTGGCACAGGCGAAGAAGCCCTGCAAGCCTTGCAGCGCATCACCCCAACTTTGATGATCCTCGACTTAGCCCTGCCCGGCATGGATGGCTGGGGTGTGTTGAAAGCGGTGCGCTCGAACCCGGCGCTAGCGCAGCTTCCCTGTGTGGCGATCACCGCCTTCCACACGGCGGAATTAGCCGAACAAGCGATCAGTATGGGATTCAACGCTTATTTCGCCAAGCCGATTGACGCAACTTCGTTCGTGCGTGAATTGCAGGCGATTGTCGAAAATTAGGGTGCGGCTCATAAGCTGACCCTGCCGCTCACCCCTTCCCCATGAGCCGATCGCTAGCACCGGAAGGGGTGAGCAGCAAACCGACGGATGAGTGTTATTGTAAGTTGCAGTTGAAACACTCTAATGACCTAATGGATGTAAAAGGTAGCGTGATGGCGAAAATCCTGATTGTGGAAGATGATGCTGATCTGGTTGAAACCTACACCGACTTATTGGAAGTTCACGACCATTCGGTGAAGTCAGTGGCGCGGGCGAATGATGCCATCGCGCTGGTAACGAACTTCAAGCCCAACATTGTGCTGCTTGACTTAAATCTGGCGGGCTATTCGGGCGCAATTGTCATCAACATCATTCGCGGTTATTCCGTTCTCAAAGACACGAAAATTGTGGTGATCACCGGGCATCCCGAAATGCTCAAAGGTAATCCGAATGCGACATTGGTGGATTTAGTGCTGAGCAAGCCGATCTCCAACGAAGAATTGCTAAGTACGGTTGAAACATTTATCGTGCCTGCATCCTAGGGTAGCCCGATGAGTGGCTCCGAAATTACGGCAAATTTCACCCTGCTCTTGCGTAAAATGGGACACGATATGCGTGTCCCGCTCAATACACTCATCTCCACCAGCGACATGCTGGCGCAGGGCGTGTATGATCCGCTAACACCAAAACAAGCCAAAGCGAACGCCCGCTTGCAGCGCAGCAGTCAGCGCTTGCTGGCAATGCTCGACGATTTTGTGACTTATGTCAAAGCCGATGCGGGCGAACTGGATGTGAGTCGCACCGAGTTTAACTTGACGGAAAAGCTCGAATTATGGTCGCAACCGATGCAGCCCCTACTGAACGAACAAGGCGTGCAACTACAGATCGCGGTGAGTGGAACGGAAGCGGAAGCGCCCCTGATTTCAAGCGACGAAACCTTGCTGAAACGGATCATGCAGGCGCTTGTGTGGAATGCCGTGTCGTTTACGACCAGCGGCGCGATTCATGTGACCGCTGAAGCCCAAGCCGGCGCGCAGTGGTTGATCTGTGTGCGCGATACTGGCACGGGTATTCCGGCGGACGACGTGCCGCACATTTTTGAACCCTTCTGGCGTGGTGAAGGGCGTCCGCAAGTGCCAACGGCAGGCGCGGGCTTAGGCTTGCCCCTAGCGCAAGCGCTGGCGCGGATTATGCCCGGACATTTGTGGCTGAAGGAAACCTCAGTACTCGGCACTTGTTTTTGTGTCATGCTTGAACAATCGCATGGTGCGTCTGATGATCAGGTTCTTGCCCACGCTCGTTATTGATCCTGATCGATGTTCTGAGCCGCTAGGGTGATCGCTAGTTTACGAGGGTAACATGCTCCAGAATCACGACATTCATATCCGCGATCCGTTTATCCTGCCTGATGCAGCCGAACAGCGCTATTACCTGTACGGCACGCGCGGCGCAGAATGCTGGACAGACGCGGCAACCGGCATCGATTATTACACCAGCACCGATTTGCAGCATTGGGCGGGTCCTTTTCCGGCGTTTCGTCCACCGCAGGGTTTTTGGGCGGATCGCAATTTCTGGGCGCCCGAAGTGCATGTTTATAACGGACGCTGGTACATGTTTATCAGCTTTAAGGCGGAAGGAGTCTGTCGCGGCACACAAATTCTGGCGGCGGACAGCCCGCAGGGACCCTTCCTGCCGATCAGCGCCGAGCCGGTCACACCGCGCGACTGGGAATGTCTTGATGGCACGCTGTATGTTGATGCTCACGATCAACCATGGATGGTTTTCTGCCACGAATGGGTGCAGGTGGGCGATGGTGAAATTTGTGCCGTTCGGCTGCGGGACGACATGACAGCGGCGCTCGAACAGCCGCGCGTCTTATTCCGCGCGTCGGAAGCGCCGTGGGCGCAAGCTGTCAACTCGAAGGGCAGGCACGGTTATGTGACCGACGGACCCTATCTGCATCGCTTGGCAAGCGGCGATCTGATCATGCTGTGGTCGAGTTTCGGCACGGGGGGCTATACCATCGGGATGGCGCGCTCAAGTTCGGGCGATCTGCTGGGGAACGTGGCAGCAACTGCCCGAACCGCTGTACGCGGGCGATGGTGGACACTGCATGGTTTTTCGCACCTTCGCGGGTCAACTGCTGCTGGCGTATCACCGTCCTAATCCGACTCCGCATGAACGCCCGTATTTTGTCCCTGTGCGCGAAACCGCCTCAGCGCTGACGCTCGATGTAGGGTGAGAGTTTTGAACAATGCGCTGGATAGTGCATCAAGGCAGCAAAAACCTGACCATTAAGGTAAGCCACCCTTAGCACTATCCCCGCCTAGCACGGCGGCGCACGGCGCGAACATGACAGCGTTACGCCTCAACTGGCTTTGCCCGCATGAGATACTCAAACTTGTAAGTGCCTGCGCCCAGCGTCAATTCCACGCACTCACCGATCTGCTCGCCGTCATGCAACGGCTGGCTGTTGAGTGCGATCGCGCCCAGTTGGGCAGCAGGCAGCACGACCCGCGCTGACGTGTTAAAGGGAATCGTGATTTCGATGGTGAGCTGTCCGTCGTCGTCGATGCGCCAAGCGCTGACGTAACATCCCGCCGCTGAGCGATAGCTTGCCTTCGCCCATTGCAGCGCGTGATCCGGCTTGGGCGCGATCAGCGCATGGCGGAAGCCGGTCACAGCATCCGCACCTGTAGATGGGTTCAGCCCACACATATCGCGGAACATCCATTCAACGATCGAGCCATAGGCATAATGATTGAGCGAGTTCATGCTGGTGGAACTGATCGAACCGTCAGGGTTGATTGAGTTCCAGCGTTCCCAGATGGTGGTCGCGTCAAGGTTGATGGCGTACAACCATGACGGATAATCTTCGTTGAGCAGCAGCTTATATGCGAGGTCGTTCGCGCCGATATTGGAAAGCACCCGACAGAGATAGGGTGTGCCAACAAAGCCCGTCTGGAGATGGATTTTGTCTTGTTTAAGCTTGGCGATGAAGTCAGCTTGAACTCGTTCGCGGAATGCGTCCGGCACGAGATCAATAAACAGCGCCAGCACATAGCCCGTCTGCGTGGCAACGGCTAAGCGTCCGGTTGAGGTGAAGTATTCCGTCTGAATCGCCGCCTTGATTTCAGCGGCTAGGCGCGCATAGATAGCAGCTTGCTCGGTCTTACCTAGCACATGGGCGGCTTGTGCCACCAAGCGCGCCGAATAACAATAAAATGCCGATGCGATAAAATCGTGCGGCGTGCCGCCTCGCCGTGAAGTTGGGTCAGTGGTATCGAGCGCCAGCCAATCCCCAAAGTGGACACTTCCAGTCCATAAACGTTTGCCGCCGGACGCTTCATCAAGCCCGTGGATGTAATCCACCCACGCGCGCATACTCGCAAACTGCTGCTCCAGAATATCAGCGTCGCCATAGAAGTCGTAGAGGTTCCACGGCAGGATCGTTGCCACATCGCCCCAAGCGGTCGAACCGCCTCGAGTCAGGTTTGACATCGGCACAATGTGCGGCACCATGCCGCCCAACTTGGCTTGTTCCTTGCCCAGATCGTAGGCAAATTTGGATAGAAATGCCGCCGAATCCATGTTGAAGCACGCCGTGCCGGAGAACACCTGTATATCGCCCGTCCAGCCGAGACGCTCATCGCGCTGCGGGCAGTCGGTCGGGATGTCAAGGAAGTTCCCCTTTTGACTCCACAGCGCATTCTGAAACAGTTGGTTGACCTTCGTGTTCGAGGTCTCGATGCTGCCGACGGTGTCCATGTGCGAATAAACAACACAGCCCGTAAAATCGTCGAGGCTGAGATCGCCCACCCATCCGCTGACCTTGACATAGCGAAAGCCGAAAAAGGTGAAATACGGCTCAACCAGCGCATCCGTACCATCGGCGATGTAGATGTATTCGGCTTTGGCGGTGCGTAAGTTGTCGCGGAAGAAATTGCCCCCCTGCAAGACCTCACCAAATTGAAAATGGAGACGAGTTCCAGCGGGCGCGTTCGTTCTAAAGCGTAGCCAGCCGGTCATGTTCTGTCCCAGGTCGATCACGGTTTCGCCCGCCGGGGTGTGGATCAGCGCCACGGGCTTAAGCTCTTGATTGATGCGTACGGGCAGCGATCTTCGCGCTTCCAACCGCGACGTGTCGAGATCGATCAGGTTGACGCCGAAGGAATGAGCGGACGCAGGCACGACTTTCGCGATCCGAGCATCGTAGGTTTCACCGTCAAAAATATCGCTGGCAATGACGGGGGAAGGTTGGGCTTGCCACGTCGAGTCCGTGCCGATGATCACCGTGTCGCCGTTCTCAGTTGTGATATGAAGCTCGCAGATCAGGGCGAAGCGGTTGCCATAGAAGTCGGTGCTGCCGCCATCAGCGCCATAGCGCCCCTTGTACCACCCGTTACCAAGCATGACAGCGATCAGATTTGCGCCCGTCGTCAGTTGATCGGTGATGTCAAAGGTTTGATATTGCAGCCACTGATCATACGCATTGCAGTAGGGCGTGAAGTATTCGTCGCCTACTTTCTCGCCATTTAGCTCAAAGTGATACAGTCCCAAGCCGCAGATATACGCCCGCGCGCTGACAAACCGTGCAGGCAGATCGAACTGTCGATACAAAATGGGATGGAGATTGTTGTCTGTGCAATCCGGGGTAATCCACTGCGCTTGCCAGCCTGTGTCCAGCTTCGCGGTTTCAAACCACGCCGGATCGCTTTCGGCGCTTTCGGTTTCGCCCCACACCCTGACTTTCCAGAAATAGCGGGTCTGCGCTTGCAGCGTGATCGGCGGGCGGTAAGCCAAACTGTCGATGCCACGCCCTGCCACCTTGCCGCTATCGAAGATGATCTGCTCAAAGGCAGCGTCATGACTGATCACGACTCGGGCAGCGGTCTGCACCGTATCGCTAGTAGCCTCAACGATCCACGAGAGGGTGGGCTTGGCGAGGGCAAAACCCAGTGGATTGATGATCTGGTTCGTTTTAAGCTGGTTGATCTTCACAATATTCCTCACACAAGGGTAATGTATTCGATTACAGGGCTGCGCCCGAATTCAATTAAGGTGGAACGAAACGAGAAAAGTTCGCGCTTCTGCTCACTAGAATTTTTCCAAAGCTCAACAATTTTATAAATATTCTGTGCCTAAAAGCAATTGCTTGACGTTCTCGAAATTCGACTTTATACTTCATTGACACGTGTGAAGTCACACGTGTCAATGATTTTGACTAAATATACAGCAGAAACAATTTTTA
>JBGSRB010000384.1:0-5436 GCA_041737735.1 Anaerolineae bacterium
GTGCCTGCGCCTGACAGCCCCGACGCGGCGACGTTTGAGGCGGTGCGCCTGTTTGAACTGACCGCGCAGCGCGTCAACCCGCGCTTCACACTGGACGATAATCTCGCGGATGTGGTCGAAATCTGCCGCCTGGTCGATGGCTTGCCGCTGGCGCTGATCATCGCCGCTGGCTGGACGCAGATCATCCCCGTGAACAAGATCAAGGCGTACATCATTGAAGGGCGCGAGTTCAGCCTGCCCGTGCATCACGATCTGCCGCCGCATCATCAAAGCCTTGATCTGATGCTCGACCACACATGGAACGCCCTCAACGCGCAGGAGCAGTATGCGCTCACCGCGCTGTCGATCTTCAGCACGTCGTTCGGCATTGAAGAAGTGACGCGCGTATGCGTGATCGATCTCGATGTGCTGCTGGTGATGATTCAGAAGTCGCTGATTCAGAAGTTTGATGATCTGTATCGGATGCACCCGTTGATCTGGCGCTATGCGCGGCGCAAACTCCTGTTCAGCGATCAGCGGGAAGCGTTGGGCGAACGCTATACCACGCTGATCGTGCAGCGTTTAAGTGCGCTGCAACAACAACGGCTGGCGCTGCATGACTATCTGGCAGCGATTGAATTGGATTACGCGCTGATCTGGAATTATGAGTGGATGCCCAAAGCCTTGCAGCCGCAGTATATGCTGGCGGTGTCGCGCTTTTTGATCGCCTATTGGGAAATCTCACGCAGCGCTCAAGTGCCAGCACTGCATCAATTGTTTCGTGAGATCGCGCCTGCTGATCTCACGCCGGAACTGCGGATGCTGCTGCATCTGCAATTGGCGCGCTTCGCACTGTTGACGCAGCAGCCTGAACGCGCCGAACAGCAGTTGCATCTGTGCCTGAGCGAATACAGCGCGCTGGCTCCGTTTGCCGATTGGAGCGTGGCGTTCAACATTTACAGCCATCTGACCTCGTTTGCCCATCCCGATCAGGTGGCGGCACTGGCAGCCGATGAGGACAGCCGCATTTTGAGCAGTTCGTATCACAAGCTGCTGGCGCTGTATCTCGATATGCGCGATTACGACGCCACCGCCAGTTTTTTCCTGTATCTGGCGAACAACATCGAACAGCCGCTGGATGTCGCCTTAATTTTGGCGACGTGGGGGGCGGTCAGCGCGGAAAGCGGGCAGTTAAGGGCGGCGCATGAGCATTTCACTGCCGCGCTGCACCACCTGGACGCCACCGATCATGCGCTGCTCAAACGGGCTGTTGCCACGCTCGCACAGCGGGCGGCAGGCGTCGGGCGTGACGTTGCCTAGGCGTGTCGGGGACGCCACCTAAGCCGCCCCCGACACACCCGATAATCGCGTTAGCGCACCAAGCCCGTTTTGCTATTCGTGACCGCGCCATCGTTCGCCTGCGCGACCAAACGCGCGTATTTTGCCATCACGCCGCTGACGTAATGGGGCGTGGGCGGAGTCCATGCGGCGCGGCGCTGCGTGATCTCGTCGTCGCTTAGTTCGACGTTGAGCGCGCGCGCGTCCACGTCCACGGTGATGATGTCGCCTTCGTGGAGCAAACCAATCGTGCCGCCGACCATCGCTTCGGGCGCGACATGCCCGATCATCAAGCCGCGCGTGCCACCGCTGAAGCGCCCGTCGGTCAGCAGCATCACGTCGCTGCCCAAGCCCTGCCCGACGATGGCGGCGGTCACTTGCAGCATCTCGCGCATTCCGGGTCCGCCTGTGGGTCCCTCGTAACGGATCACGACGACATCGCCCGCGTTGATCTGGCGCGCCTGCACCGCTTCGTAAGCATCTTCCTCGCGGTCGAACACGCGCGCCACGCCGCGAAACTGGCGCGGTTCGGTTCCCTTGAGCTTGACCACGCAGCCATCGGGCGCGAGATTGCCCTTGAGAATGTGCAAGCCGCCGCTCTCGAAAATCGGATTATCCAGCGGGCGGATCACCTGCTGACCGGACGTTTCGACCGCGCTGGCGGCTTCCTGCGCCAAGGTGCTGCCCGTGACGGTGAGCGTGTCGCCGTCGATCAGTCCGCCGTCGATCATGCGCTGCGCTAGCAAACGAACGCCGCCCGCGCGATACAGATCGATAGCGTTGAATTTGCCCGTCGGCGTCATATCGCACAGCAGCGGCGTGCGCTTGCTGATCGCCTCGATTTCGTCGATGGTGAGATCGATGCCCGCTTCACGCGCGAACGCTAACATATGCAGCACGCCGTTGGTGCTGCCGCCCGATGCCGTGATCGCCGCGACGCTGTTAATCAGCGACTGGCGCGTGATGACCTTGCTTGGGCGCAGATCGTTCGCGATCATCTCGACGATCAGCGCGCCCGCATCGACCGACACGCGATCTTTGTCGGCATCCATCGCGGGGATGTCCGCCATGCCCATCGGACAAATGCCCATGATCTCGCTGACCATCGCCATCGAGTTCGCGGTGAATTGTCCCGCGCACGCGCCGGGGCCGGGGCAGGCGTGGTCTTCGACATCCTTGAGTTGTTCGAGCGTGATCTTGCCTGCGGCATACGCGCCGATGGCTTCATACACGCTGACGATGGTCAGGTCAGTTTGTCCCGCGCCGCTGCCGGGCAAAATCGAGCCGCCGTAAAGCATGAGCGACGGAATATCCAGCCGAATCAGCGCCATGATCGTGCCGGGGATGGTCTTGTCGCAGGCTGAGAGCGCGATCAAGCCGTCGAAGAAGTTGCCGCGCGCCACCAGTTCGATCGAATCCGCGATCACTTCACGGCTGATGAGCGACGTTTTCATGCCTTCCGTCCCCATCGTGATGCCGTCGCTGATGCTGACGGTGTTGAATTCCAGCGGCGTGCCGCCCGCGCGCCGGATGCCCTCTTTCATTTTGGCGCTCAAACGGCGCAGGTGAAAGTTGCAGGGCCCAATTTCCGTCCACGTGTTGGCGATGCCGATGATCGGTTTGGCGAGATCATCGTCGGTCAAGCCGATGGCTTTGAGCATGGCGCGCGCGCCCGCGCGATCGACGCCGCCGACCAGCGCCCGACTGCGGGCATTGAGGATGAGATCGCGCACTTCCGGTGAATCTGCCATGAAAGAATACTCCTTGATTGAGCAATAATGGTTTGGGGCGATTGTAGCGTGAAAGCGGGTGTGCGCGCTAAGGGGGAATTTTGGCAAGAAAAGGGCGGAGATTGCGCTCCGCCCCGACTAATGATGCCGCTTGAGTCAAACGCGGATTAGAAGCGTTCCGGGAACAGTTCGCGCGCGATCTGTTCTTCTTGCACCACCAGCGCTTCGATGGCGTTCAAGCCCTCATTCCAGAAGTTGGGATCGTTGAGGTCAACGCCGATGCGCGCGAGAATGTTGTGCGGGTAATCGCTGTCGCCCGCCGCCAGCACATCGAGATACTGCGGCGCGAAGGCATCGCCGCGCTGCTGATACAGGTTATAGAGCGCCAGCACGAGCAGCTCACCAAAGGCGTAAGCGTAGACGTAGCCGGGCGTGCCGAGAAAGTGCGGCACATAGCTCCACCACAGGCGATACTCATCGCGCAGCGTCACGCTATCGCCAAACATGGCGCGCTGTGATTCGATCCACAGGTCGCCCAGTCGTTCGGTCGAAAGTTCGCCTTCGGTGCGGCGGGCGGTGTGCATCCCGTGTTCAAAGCGATTCATGGAAATCTGGCGGAACACAGTCGCAAACGTATCTTCGATCTTCTCGCTGAGCATGGCAAGGCGCGCGACGGCGTCGGGTTCTTTCTTCATCAAGTCTTGAAAGACCATCATCTCGCCAAACACGGACGCCATTTCCGCGGTGGTCAGCGGCGTGTATAAGCCGGTGATGCCCTGCGCTTCCGACGAGAGCGCCATGTGCGCGCCGTGACCGAGTTCGTGCGCCAGCGTCATCACGTCGCGCGGCTTGCCCAAGTAATTGACCAGCACAAACGGATGCACGCTTGGCACTGAGGGCGACGCGAACGCACCGCCGCGCTTGTTGGGCAGGGCAGGCGCGTGAATCCAGTTTTCGTCGAAGAAGCGCGCCGTCACTTCACCCAAACGTGGGCTGAACGCGGTATACGCATCCTGCACGATGGTGCGCGCTTGATCCCATGTATAGGTTTGTTCTTCGGGCGTGAGGGGCAGCGGCGCATAGCGATCATAATCGTACAGTTCGTCGTAACCCAAGAGCGCGCGCTTGGTGCGATAATGACGCGCGACCAGATCATAGCGGCTGGTGACGGCGTTGATCAGCGCTTCGACGGTTGCATCGGCGGCTTTATTGCTCAGGTTGCGCGACGTGATCCATGAGGGAAAGCCGCGCCGCGCGTCGTTGGCGGCTTTATCGGCTGCCAGCGTGTTAAAGATGTAGGTCAGTTCCATGCTGCGACTTTTGAGCGTATCTGTGATCGAAGCGGCGGCGATGCGGCGCGCTTCGCGGTCACGCTCGTACAGTTTCGCCATAATGCCCGATTGATTCACCTGTTCGCCCTCGAACTCGAAGCGTAAGGCGCTGGTCAATTGGGTGAAGAAACGCACCCACGCATCGCGTCCGGTCACATCCTTCTCAAGGATGATCTGTTCCACGGCTTCGTCGAGCGTGTAAGGCGTATAGCGCAGTTCGGTTTCCAGCGGATAGCGATATTTGCCCAAGGTGGGATCGTTGAGCAGCTTCTCGGTGACTTCCGGCGGCGCGGCTTTCCATTCGAGATCGAAAAAGAGCGTCAGTTGTTCGAGCTGTGCGCTCCATTCCTGCACTTTTTGCAGCAGCGCGCCGATCTGCGGATCATCGGTGGCGGTCGAGAAGCTGAGCGCCGCATACGTGTAGATGCGTCCGGCGGCGTCGCGCAAGGCTTCGGTGGCGATCATGGCATCGACCATGCTTTCAGCGTCAAGACTGGCGACCTGTCCGCGATAGGTGTCGGCATAGGCGCGCGCCTGCTGCGTGATCTGATCCATATCCGCTTGCAAGCGCGGATCAGTGGGGCTGTCGTAAAAGACCGACAAATCCCAGAGGACATTTTCGGCGCCGTTCAGGGCGGGCGTGGGTGCTGCATCCGTCATTGGAATCCCTTTCAACGTTCAAGTTTTATTTACAATGAATTATAACCGCAGTCCGCGATCTGACAACTATACGTATGATCACTCGATCGAGTAACGTCGATCTAACCAGAGAATCGCCACCCGCAGCACCGCCAGCGCGGGCAGCAGCACGACGATCAGCGCGAACTCGCTGACATTCAGCCAGCGCCCGACCAGCGCGATCACGCCGAAAAGCAGCAGCAGCGAACCATACAGAATCGTGTAGCGCATCAAGCCGCCCCATTGCCAGATCAACGGCTGCCGACTCAGAAAGGTGACGCCGACAGCGATGAACGTGCCGATCAGCGCGCCATCGACCGCGCCCTGTAAGCTGCGCCGCAGCAGCGGTTCGCTCATGCCCGCCGCGTTGAGGGGCGCAA
>JBGSRB010000403.1:0-10174 GCA_041737735.1 Anaerolineae bacterium
TGCTGGCGCGCATCCGCGCGAACATGACGCTGCACGACGATCCGGCGCTGGCGATTCGCGCGTTCGTGCGCATGGTGGCGGACGCGGTCGAAGCGTCCGGTTTTCAAACGGGTGGACCGATCACCACCGTCGCGCTGGAAACAGCCGCCACCAATGAACGCTTGCGCGCCGCTTGCGAGGCGATCTACACGAGTTGGATCGACGCGCTGGCGGAGAAGTTGCTCGCGGGTGGCATCGATGCTGACACCGCGGATCAGCGGGCGCAGGTGGTGATCGCGGCGCTGGAAGGCGGCATCATCCTCAGCCGCACGCGCCGATCTGCCGATGTACTGCGGCATACGGCTGATCTGCTGGCGGTGGCACTCACGGCGCGACCTTGATCGCGCCCCTTTTTTTGCACCCTGTATATAGACTGGTCTAGCTGGAGGCATCACGATGAAGTTAGCAATTTTTGGTGGCACGGGCAAAGTTGGCGCTCACTTGGTACAACAAGCGCTAGAGGCGGGGCATGAGGTGCGCGCCTTGGTGCGAACGCCCGCAAAAATGACGATTCAGCACGCGCGCTTAATGGTGGTGCAAGGCGACGCCATGAACGCCGCTGACGTAGAGGCGACCATCAGCGGCAGCGATGTTGTGTTGAGCGCACTTGGACACGGCAAGAACACGCCGCCTGATATGCAAGCGGTGTCAACACGCCACATCATCGCGTCGATGGAGAAGCACGGCATCAAGCGCCTGATCAGCTTGACGGGCGGCGGTGTGCGGCACACGGGGGATCAACCGAAGCTCATTGATGGTGTGATGCGCTTCTTGCTCAAGACGATCAACGGCACCGTGCTGCAAGATGCCGTCGATCACGCCGAGATCATTAAGGCGTCAACGCTCGAATGGGTGGTCGTGCGCGCCCCCATGATCGTTGAGGGTGAACGCACAGGCAAATACAATGTTGGCTTGGTCGGCACGACTGACGGCATTCGCATCACGCGCGCCGATGTCGCGGATTTCATGCTCAAGCAGATTGACTCCAACGCGCATTTGCGGAAGATGCCGATGTTGGGCAGCCAAGCCGCCTAACGCCTGATCGTGATCGTCAGCTCGAACGCGCCCGCTGTGTTGGCGGGGCTATCCACCTGCACGCGATATAAGCCTGTTGCTTCAATGCGATAGTTGGGGATCAGCGCGTCGCGCATCCCCAACCCCGCCAAACTCATGCCGTGATCGTCATTGACGTACAGCGGCGCGGGATCAGCGTCAGCGCGCAGGGTCAAACGCGGATCGAACCCGTCGAAGCCGCGCGCCGTCAGCGTGATGTAATCGCCCGCTTGGGCGGCGAAAGTGAACTGGGCGCTGCCGCCCGCATCAATGCTGCCGCGCACGTTTTGCGCTGCACCACTGGTCAGCGGGGCATTCTGTGCGCTGCGTTCAATGGTGATCAGCACATCGCCATTACTTTCATCGTAGCCGCGCACATGCACCTCATAATCGCCTTGCCGCGTGATGATGTGGTTATAGATGCGCGCGTCGCGGGCTTCCATGCTGGTGTCGATGGTGCCGTGCGCGTCATTGACGGCGAGCAGTTCGTCGCGGAAGAACAGCGCCACCTGTGGATCAAGCGCATTGGAGCGCGTGCGCGCGGTGATCGTGATGACATCGCCCGGCTGGGCGGTGAAACGGTGCATATACGGTTCGTTCGGGCGCACAATCGCTTGAATGGTCTGTATAGCTTCATTCTCGACGCGCACTTCGGTCACCTGTTCGGGTGGGATCGGCGTCGCTATTGATTCAGCGGGTGGGGCGGATGTTGGCGTCTCAACAAGTGGGGCGCGCGTTGGCGGGGGCGGTGGTGGCGGCGTGGGCGCGTCAATGTCGATGGTCAGCAGCAGTTCGACTTCTCCCGAACCGTTCACATTCCCCTCACTGACTTCGATGATGTACACGCCCGGCGCGTTCAAACGCAGCTGGCTGATCAGCGCGTCTTGTGGGCGCAGCTCAAGCTGATTCGAGAAGTGGTTATCATTCTGTGCCAGCAGTGAACCATCAACGTTATACACGCGCAGCATCGGGTTGAAATCGTTGAAGCGATCAAGGCTGCGCGCGATCACCGTGACGCTCTCACGTCCTTGCGTGCCAAAGGCGAACTGCGTCACTGCGCCCGCTTCAATGCGCGTGATCGTGGGAACGCCGGGTGTCAGCGCGACGATCTCCTGTGCGCGGCTCGGCGTCAGCGCCATCCACGCGATGAGCAAAACGGTCAGCAACCGCATGTGTTCACCTCTCAGTGCCTTGACAACACCGTATAAAAAACGCCCACTTCAGCGAATGGGCGTTATATTTACATCAACACACGGTGGGCGCAGTGCGCCACCTAGTTGCCGTAATTCTCACGCATAGGCTGCGAGCGCCGACGACGGCGCTTATTCGCCTGTTCGCGGTCGCTGTAGGACGAGTCGCTCTGGTTGCTGCTGCCGCCCCCATTGGACGACGGGCGTCCGCCGCGATTGTTGCTGTTTTGTCCCGCGCGCGACTGCTGTTGGCGCGCACTGTTACCGTTGTTACGTGCCGGTCGGCTGGCACTGTGGATCAAAGCCGGATACGGATGCTCGCTGACCACAGGGATCGGGCGGCGAATTAACCGTTCGATGTCACGCAGATAGCTGCGTTCTTCCGCATCGCAGAAGGAAATGGCGATGCCGGATGCGCCTGCACGCGCGGTGCGCCCGATGCGATGCACATAGCTTTCCGACTCATTGGGCAGGTCGAAGTTGATCACGTGTGTCACGTCATCCACATCGATGCCGCGTGCAGCGATGTCGGTGGCGACTAACACACGAATTCTGCCACTTTTGAAGCTCGCTAGCGCTTTTTCACGCGCGCTTTGCGATTTATTGCCGTGAATGGCGTCAGCGGGAATGCGCGCTTGCTCCACCAGCTGCTGCGCCAGTTTATTAGCGCCGTGCTTGGTGCGCGTGAAAACCAATACGCGACTCATGTTGGCATCGCGCAGCATGTGTTCCAGCAGCGCCCGCTTGTTGTTCTTATCGACCATAAAGACCGTCTGATCAATCTTTTCGACGGTGGTCGCCTGCGGCGTGACTTCAACATACGCCGGATTCGTCAGAATGCTGCTCGCCAATTCCTGAATTGCATCAGGCATGGTGGCGGAAAACAGCAGCGTCTGCCGTTTGCGCGGCAGTTCTTTGATGATGCGGCGCACATCGTGGATGAAGCCCATATCGAGCATACGATCCGCTTCATCGAGAACAAACACTTCGAGCGCATCAAAGCGAACTTCGCCTTGTCCCATCAAGTCCAGCAAGCGTCCGGGCGTGGCGATGACAATATCAACGCCGCGTCGGATCAACTGCACCTGCGGGTTTTGGCCCACGCCGCCGAAAACGACCGCGTGTTTCAGGTCGAGATGCCGTCCATAAGCGGAGAAACTATCCGCGATTTGGCTGGCAAGTTCGCGCGTGGGTGAAAGCACCAGGGCGCGAATGGCACGCTTCGATCCGCGTTTGGGTGTCACCGCGCTCAAGCGTTGCAGAATGGGCAGCGCGAAGGCGGCGGTTTTACCCGTGCCAGTTTGCGCGCAGCCGATCAAGTCCCGTCCGTTCATGACTGGCGGAATCGCCTGTTCTTGAATCGGTGTGGGAATCGTGTAACCCTCTGCTTGCAAAGCGCGCAACAGCGGGTCGATCAGTTGTAGTTCTTGGAATTGCATGAAACCTCATTGGTGTACATTTGACAACTCATTATCTCATAAGACGAAAAAATGTACAGCCCACGTGTGAGATTCCACTTCCACATTGGCGCGCGATTGGCACTCGACTAGCCCGCCCGCTTTGCGCGACAATAGAGCGTGGTTGTTAACACCATTGGCTCACTTCAAATTGATACCTATATCTGCCCGATGCAGAGAGACAAGGATAGCTTCTGTGCTGCATGATGAGCGCCTGCATCTGCGCCATAATTTCACCGTCAACGTTCTGGATGGTGCTTTCTTCGGTTTTGGGCTGGGCGTCGCTTCGTATGTGACGGTCATTCCGCTGTTTATCGCCACGTTGACCGACTCGTATCTGCTGATCGGAATGGTCAGCGCGATGCACTTGATCGGCTGGCAGCTTCCACAAATTCTCACGTCGGAACGGGTGGCGCGGCTGCGGCGCTACAAGCGGATGGTGATCTTGATGACACTGCACGAACGCGCGCCCATGTTCGCGTTAGCGCTGTTGTCGCTGGCGATCCCCCTGATCGGGCGCAATTTCGCGCTGCTGGTGGCGTTTGTGTTGGTCACATGGCAGGCGTTTGGCGGTGGTTTGACGGCGACGGCATGGCAAAGCCTGATCGCTAAAATTTTCCCCGCGCGCATTCGCGGCACGTTCTACGGAATGCAGTCGGCGGCGGGCAACCTGCTCAGCAGCGGCGGGGCGGTGCTGGCGGGCGTCATTTTGCAGGAGATCGCAGCGCCCTTCAATTTTGCGTTGTGCTTTGCTCTGGCGGGTGTGGGCATGACGATCTCAATGGGCTTTTTAGCCGCCACTCGTGAAGAAGATGCGCCGCCTGCCCGTGAAGCCGCCCGCCCGATCCGCGAGATGTGGCGTGATATGCGCGGTCTGGTGCAAACGGATGGCGCACTGCGCGCATTCATCGCGGCGCGCGTATTGGGGCAGTTCGCGCTGGTCGGCATGGCGTTCTATTCAGTGTATGTCGTGCGTTCGCTCAATGCTGATCCCGCTATCGTGGGGATAATGACGGGTGTGCTGATGCTGGCGCAAACCATCGCCAGCCCGATGGTTGGCTTCGGTGGGGATCGGTGGGGACACCGTGCTATGTTCGCGGTTGGCGCGCTCTTGGCGGGACTCGGCGCGTTGATCGCGCTGCTGTCAACTGAGATTGCATGGTTTTATGTCGTGTTCGCACTCACGGGGGTCGGGGCAGCAGCGCTGTGGACAGCCGTCATTGCCATGACCGCTGATTTTGGCACCGAAGCAACACGCCCGTATTACATCGGCTTAAGCAATACGCTGGTTGCGCCCGGCACACTGGCAGCACCGCTGCTTGGTGGGTTGCTTGCCGACTCGATCGGGTTTTCTAGTACGTTCTTGGTGGGGGCGGTCGCC
Organism: Anaerolineae bacterium; assembly: GCA_041737735.1. GTDB lineage: Bacteria > Chloroflexota > Anaerolineae > Aggregatilineales > Phototrophicaceae > Flexifilum. The sequence continues at coordinate 5,121 of JBGSRB010000403.1, forward strand.
AGTCTGTTGACCGCGTTCGTGGTCTTGACCATGCGCGACCCGCGTAAGCAGGAGACGAATATGCAGACCGCGCCTGTGCAGGCGTAAATCGCATTCACTACAGGGGCATTCGCACCAGCGCGGCGCTGATCCGCACCTTGCCTAGCTCGATCTCGTCGCCGCTGCGCAGGCGATAGCGCCGCGCGGTTTCGATTTGGAAGCCGTTAAGCCGCGTGCCGTTGGTGCTGTTGAGGTCTTCAATGTAGACCACGCCCTCATTCTCATCGTAGTGAAACGCGGCGTGCCAGCGCGAAACACCACATTCAGACGCATCGAACGCCATGAGATCAATATCGGGTTGGCGTTCACTGCCGCCGCGCCCGATGATCAAGCGCGGCTTGATCGGCGTGGCGATGACGTGGTCATGCTCAAGCATGCGCACCACCAACCGAATCGGCGCGGGCGCGTCCGACGCTGTGCCAGTCGCTTTATCTACATCATTTCGTCGCGTCGGAATGAGCTGAACCACCGAACATCACCTGCTGTTTATGCGAGTTATGCCCCAATCATACGCCGATCCTATGCGAAAAGTGCCTTGAGGGTGAATGAGAAATCTGGGTGATGCTCGAATTTCACAGAAAATTCACGCCACCCACTATAAGTCGTCTAATTCACCCGCGCGCAGCGAGCTTTCAAACGCGCGTCCCACCATCAACACATATTCGATAAAACCTGCCAGCGTGTCCTCATCGATCACGTCGAGAATCTCATCGAGAATTTCTTCAGGCGTGTCGTTCATGATTTCGGTGGAGAGACACGCCATCGCTTGCAGCACGCTGTCACGACTGGCGGGCGGTTCGGTCGCGCCTAACTGCTCATACCAGCGCTCAATGATCGGGTGAACCTGTTCACATGCACTACCGTCGTTCAGTTGATCGTTGGCGAGGTCTTGAAATTCATCAAGCCAGTTGGGGTCATGCGGGTTTTTCGTTTCATCATCCGCTGCCATCATCCGCCACCTTTACCCATTTACGATAAATCAAGTGTATACACAAGCGCGCCGAAACTCAAGCAGGATCGGGCGCGACCCACTTCACTAATGCCTGCGCGACTGCGGGAATCAACCGCAAATTGGCGCGCACTTGCCCCGACGCATCCCCCACCACCACCGGACGCAGCGTTAACGCGCCATCGGTGCTTTGCCCCACACCTAAATAGGCTTGCCCACTGCCGATCTGCCGCGTGATCGCTAAGCCGTCGTTAGGCTGAATGTGCGCTAACGTCCATGCGGCGTCAGCGTAACGCAGGCGCAGCGCGATTTCGAGCGCGCCAATTCCCACTGAGAACAGCAGGTAATCCCCTTCGCGGCGCAGCACCACCAGCGTATCGGCTTCAGAGGCTGACAGCGTAAACAGACCAGTTTCGGCATCGTAGGTGACATTCGTCAGCGTGTGGTAATTCCGCATTGTGATCATAACAGCGCGCGCATCCTTTCCTGCAACAGTATGGGACAAGTATAGCGTGGAAGTATAACCCGCATGGTGGACATGACAATCATCATGCCAGTTCGCGACGGTCATCACATGAAAAAGATCATGCTGAACAAGTAAGATGAGCGCAGGATGAAAAATAACGCTCCGCACAACCATATTGGAAGGTTTTCGATGAAACGAGCAGCTTTGTTGTTGACGGCGTGCGCGCTGATGTTGGTCATGGCGGCGTGTGGGCGCGGTGACATCAGCGCGAATGTTCCGCCGCAGCCGACATCGGTGTTATCCGTGCCGACCGCCGCACCTGCTGATGCCGCCAACGCCGATGCGACAGATGCGGTGGCAGCCGAACGCGGACAGGCAATTTTCAACACTATGTTGGAAACGTCAAGCGGTTCATGGATGTGCGCATCGTGCCACAGCACCGCGGCGGTGCGCTTGGTGGGTCCGGGTTTAGGCGGCGTCAGTACGGTGGCGGGTGAGCGCGTCGCGGGTGAGGACGCTTTAACGTATCTGCATAATTCTATCGTTCAACCGAATGATTTCATTGTGCCAGCCAATCCTGAGTATCCCGCCAATTTGATGCCCGCCAATTATGGCGAGGTGTTGACGGAAGATCAGATCAGCGACTTGATCGCCTATCTGTTGTCTTTGTCTTTGTAATCGAATGATTGTTTGTAAGGGGATGAACCCATGACTTTAGAAACACCCACTGCCCATGACCCCAACGCGGAGACGTCGCCCGTCATCATGGCGCATGAGCCGAACGCAACCGAGCTGCACAGTGATGAAGCCTATGACGCGCCGCGTGGCGCTTTCCTGTTCGTGCTGCTGCTGCTGACCGTGTATGCGATCTACTGGATAGTGATCTATGCGGAAATTGTTTTACGGCGCGGAGGTTAACCCATGCACATCGACAAGTACGAACGCACCTATTTGATCATCTCGGCGGCGGTGTTGGGCGCGTTCTTCGCGGCGCTGCTTGCCAGCGCGTTAATCTTCGATGTGCGCCTGCCCACCACCACCGCGTTCATCAACCCGAACACGTTGAGCGAAACCGAGTTTGCGAACCCGGGTTTGCGTAATCGCGGCAACGGTCAGTATGACTTTTACATCGTCGGGCAAATGTGGCGCTTCAATACGGGCAGCACCGAGCAAGACCCGGAACTCGGCTACGACATCGTGCGCATTCCGGTGGGATCAGAGGTGACGTTCAACATCACCAGCCGCGACGTAACGCACGGCGTGCTGATCGAGCAGCATAACCTGAATATTCAACTGGTGCCGGGTCATGTGGGACGGCAAACCGTGCGCTTCAACCGCGTGGGCGAGTTCTTCGCCATCTGCCACGAATACTGCGGACGCGCGCACCAAAACATGTTTTTCAAGATCGTGGTGGAAGAATCCGCCGCCGCCGATGCTTAGCCAACTGATCGCAGTTACCGTAATCTTCAAGGAGCAGTGAGCCATGCAAGCAGTGCAGTCACCGTCTATCGGACGCAGCGAACCGCTGTTCCGTTTTCCATCCTTGGCAATGGAGTCCACCGAGCGCTGGTTGATCGGCGTGCATGTGCTGGTCGCGTTGGTCGCGCTGGCACTGGGCATCGTGATTGGACCCTTTCAAACTTTCCGCCGCGCGCCCGCGCTGCTGTGGGAAATTCCGGTGTTCTCATATTACTATCAGGCGCTCACGCTGCACGGTGTGTTGAATGCGCTGGTGTTCACGACGTTCTTTATCGTCGGGTTTAGCTACTTCGTCACGCAGCGCTCGTTACAGCGCAAATTGGCGAGTTATCCGGCGGCATGGGTGGCGTTCGTCTTGATGCTGGTCGGTTTGCTGCTGGCAGCGTTCGCCATTCTGACCAATCAAGCGAATGTGCTGTATACGTTCTATGCGCCGATGCTCGCCCACTGGACGTTTTATCTGGGCTTGGCGCTGGTGATCATCGGTTCGTGGCTGGCAGGCGCGGTGATCTTCGCCACGTATATCGGCTGGCGGCGCGATCACAAGGGCGAAGCCACGCCGCTGGCGGTATTCGCGGTGGTCGCCAACTTCGTCATGTGGATCAGCGCGTCGTTGGGCGTCGCCATTGAAGTTCTCACCATGCTGCTGCCGCTGTCGTTGGGCATCATCGCGACGACTGACCCGCAGGTGTCGCGCATTCTGTTCTGGTTCTTCGGGCATCCGCTGGTGTATTTCTGGCTGATTCCAGCGTATATCTCGTGGTATACCATGCTGCCCTTGCAGAACGGCGTCAAGCTGTTTAGCGATGGCGTGGCGCGCGTTTCCTTTCTCATGCTGATGGTGTTCTCGATCCCAATTGGCGTGCATCACCTGTTTTCGGACCCCGGCGTGAGCGAGACGGCGAAAGCGTTTCACACCTTCGGTACATTCATCGTGGCGATTCCCAGTTTGCTGACCGCGTTCAATCTGGGCGCGACGCTCGAACGCGCGGGGCGCAAACGTGGCGGCGGCTTGATCAGTTGGTTCTGGAAGCAAGCCTGGACAAACCCGGTGATCGCGTCGCAGTTGTTGGGCATGTTGGTGTTCGCGGTCGGTGGCATCACGGGCATTATGAACGCTTCCATGACGATTAACGTCGCGCTGCACAATACAACGTGGGTTCCCGGTCATTTCCATACCACGTTGGCGGGCGGCGTGTTCATGACCTATATCGGCATTCTGTACTGGCTGCTGCCGATCATGCGCGGGCGTAAGCTGTACAGCCGTAATATGGCGCTGGCGCAAATTTACACATGGTTCGTCGGCATTCTTATGTTCGGCTTGTCGATGGGGCGCGCAGGCTTGGAAGGCGCAACCCGCCGCACTGACTTGGGCGCGCCCGGCGTGCATATCAATGAGTTGTGGGTGCCGTGGCTGAACCTGAGCGCGGTGGCGGGCGTGATCCTGTTGGTTAGCTCGATTCTGCTGTTCGCTAACCTGCTGCTGACATGGTTTAGCTCGAAGGAAGCGCCGACCGAAGACGCGCCCATTCAAACGTCTGCGCCCGCTGAAGCACCGCTGTGGACGGAGCGCTGGAATCTGTGGGTGGCGGCGATCATCATAAGCAATGTGGTGATGTGGGGACCCGTGTTGATCGAAGCGCTGAATTTCGCTGATGGCTTCTGGGCGACGCCGTTCCGGATGCAGTAGGGGTTACTTCTCTGTGGGGCGGAGCCAGACCTTCGCCCCTACGAAAACTCGAAAACATAGAGACAGAAGCCAAAACTCATGACCGATCAACCTTTAGCAGTCGCTCCGACCACCGATAAGCGCCAGCCCGATCATGATCTCGCCGTGACCGTCGCCATGGCGCTGCTGATCAGCTTCGGCGTGACGCTGTTCGCGTTCAGCCTGATCTATGTGCGCGATTTACGCACGCTGCAAGAACTGCCCGAATTGGTGTGGGCGTTCGTGTGCGGCGTCCCCAAAGATGATCAGGTGACGTTACCGATCTTGGTGCTGTTGAGCGCGGGATCATTCGCTGCGGCGTTGGGCGTGTGGGGCTGGCGTAAATTGCGGCGTTAACGCGACTTTCGGCGTGTGACGCGCCGCACAGCACGGATCGGCGGGGCGAAGATGCG
>JBGSRB010000409.1:0-4777 GCA_041737735.1 Anaerolineae bacterium
TCGCGCTGGCGTGGGCGCTGCCCAACCGCACGACCTATCACGCGCAGCGCGCCGCCATCGGCGTTGCGCCGGGCAAAATGCGGATCATTTTAGCGCCGCTGCTGATGCTGCTCGTGATCGTCACGCTGCGTGGCTTGGTCAATCCGGGCTTGGTGGCGTTCCTGCCGCGCTTGTTTCAGCAACAGGGCTGGTCAGCGTCGGATTACGGCTTGGTCACGGGCGTATTCTGGTTCAGCGCAGGCGCGATGGGCGTGGTGTTCGGCAAACTGGCGGATCGCTTCGGCAGCCGCAGCCTGATCGCCATCAGCATGTTGGTCAGCGCGCCCGCCGTGTTGGGCTTGGGCATGGTTGATACATGGGTGGCGTTCCCGCTGGCGATCACGGCGGGCGCGTTCAGCGGCGGATCGCACAGCTTGATCGTCGCGCTGACGCAGAAATACATCCCCGGCGGCAAAGGCTTGGCGTCGGGCATGTCGTTGGGCTTCATCTTCGGCATGGGTGCGTTGGGCGTGCTGGTGATCGGCACGATGAGCGACATCATCGGCTTGGTCAGCGCGTTTCAGGTGGTGGCAATCGTCACGTTTATCACGGGCTTACTGGCGTTCCTGCTGCCGCCGGATCATCCCGGACAGTTGGCGCTGCCGCGTGCGCCCGAAGCGCAACCCGTCCCCGCAGCGGGGGATTAACCACGCACGCCATGATCAGTGGGGTGGGCAACCCGACTCCACCCTACTGATCACGCAGCAGCCAACTTGCGTACACCAGTTTCCACGCGCCATCATGCAGCTCTAAGACGCGGGTTTCGTGACTCAGCCCCGGCATATCCATGTCGGGTTCACCTGTATCCAGCCCATATTGATCAAACGTGACCCACGCCATGCCCGCGCTGACACGCAGATTGATATTCGCGCGCCGCACCTGCGCCGCCGTCGGGTTTGGCTCAGGATTCTCCGCCATTAAGCGCTTGATGTTGCCGCTGAGGGCATCCCACCCTTCGGTGATGTTGATCCCGCCGCGCGCCCACCAGCCCATCATGCGGATGGCTGGCACAGGCAGCCAGCACGCCGCCCACGCCGCATAATCTTTGTTCCAGAAGGCGGCGGTTTCCGCTTCGATCACCTGCATGATCGCCTGTGCTTCTGGACTCGTGCTTGCTCCCGCTGGATGATCCATGTCGTTCCCCTCACGCGCCTAATATCCCGATTATCGCCAAATCGTACCCGCGATCCGGCGGTGAAGGCAAGCGTCCGTGCCGTGTTAACAGCATGGATGTTTTTTCGCATTATAATCGGGTGAACACATCCAACCAGCGCTGTGATCTGCGTGCGCTCATTCTGAGGAGTGATATGAACAACCATCAACGACGATTCGGGCTGACGGTGCTGCTCAGCGTTTTGGCGCTCGCGCTGCTGGCACAAGTTAACTCGCAGGGACAGCAATTTACGACTGCTCAAGCGCAAGAGGCGACCCCAACGGTTTCCGACGAGTTAACCGTTGCGCTCGAACGCGCGCGCACCCCCGTGACCGCCAACGATCAATGGACACCCTTCGCGCAGGATTTCGACGGCGTGACCATGATGCTGGTGCCAGCGGGCTGTTTTATGATGGGCAGCACGCAGGCGCAGGTGGATGAGCAGCTAAGCATCGGCATGAACCGCGATTTGGCTGAAAGCCAACTGCCGCAGCACGAACAATGCTGGGACGAACCCTTCTGGATCGACCAGACCGAAGTGACCAACGCGCAATATCAGCGCTTTATCGATGCAGGCGGCTACACCAACCGCGCTTATTGGACGGAAATAGGCTGGTCATGGCGTGAGGTGAATAACACGACGCAGCCCGTCTGTTGGACGGATAACCGTTACAACGGCGCGGATCAGCCTGTTGTTTGCGTTCCATGGTATGAAGCATTCGCTTATGCGAACTGGCGTGCCGAAGAAACGGGTTTGCCCGTGCGCCTGCCCACCGAAGCCGAGAGGGAGTACGCCGCGCGCGGACCCGATGCGCTACTATATCCATGGGGGAATGACTTTGTGGCGGCGAATGCCATCACCTCTGAAACAAATCCCCGACCGCAAGCTGCCGCCGCCGTTGGCAGTCGACCGGACGGCGCTTCGTGGGTGGGCGCGTTCGACCTGAGCGGGAATGTGTGGGAATGGATGAGCAGCAACTGCGACCGCTCTTATCCGTATGCGGCGGATGATGGGCGCGAGGATGCGGCGGGTTCGAGCAATCGGTGCTTGCGCGGGGGTTCGTGGTCCGGCGATCAAGTCCTCGCGCGCGCGTTGTTTCGCAACTGGTTCTACCCGCACAGCTGGAGCCCCGACAGGGGTTTTCGGTTGGTTTTGTCGTCCGCAGGGTAGGGTCTACGTTTCCAGCAAAGCTTGTGCTGATCACTGAGGGGAATGCAAAGGGGGCAAGACAATCGTCTCACCCCCTGATGCTGCGCTTTATTGCGAGCGCACGTTTTCGTAATCAGGCAGACGCTCAAGCACCTTCGCATTCACCGACAGCAGCAGACCATCTTCCGTCACGCGGCTGATCCAGCCCGTGGGGATGACCTTGCGCGTGGTGAACAAGAAGCCCTGCGAGATGACAAAGTGCGTCACCCGCCCGTTGGTGTCGGTGAACACTTCATCCAGATCACCGACATGCTCATCATCGGCGCTGGTCACGCGCGAACCGATGTCGAGCGCCACCGTGTTAGCGGGGATGTTCTCCACTGTGTTCGTCACATAATCCGGCATGGCGGTTCTGGTTGTGGCGGCGGGTCCGTAATGCCACGCCGACAGCCCCGGCGATCCGTAGTAGTAATACGGCACGCCATGCACCATTTCATTGTCCTGACCTTCGTAAACGTCATCCACGGGAATGTATTCCCGTTCCTCAAATTCGGGCAGCGTCTCGAAGTCATGCTCGGTCTGGCTTAACATCAGCCGATCCTGATCGCCAGCGGCGATCCAACTGACGGGCAGCACGCGCTCGGTGGTGAACAGAAAGCCGCGCTCGATGATCAAGTGCGAAACGGTTTGATCAATCGGATTCAAAACGACCTGCTTCACACTGCCAACCTTATTATTGTCGGCGGTATACACGCTCATTCCATTGGCAAATTGCATGATTTAACTCCTAATTGGTTATCGGTCGCCCACCTTAGGGCGGGTCAACCTGATACCCGTTAGGATACCGCGTGCCTGCCGCGCAAACATGCGCCCGTGCAACTGTTTTTGTATGGGTGAAGTGGGGGATGCAACCTAGACCACTCAGCGCCGAACGCCGCGTTATGCTAAACTTGGCGCTGGTTGATCGGTTCGCACGTGGAGTGATCATGAACGCAGCGCCCCAACGTAATCCCCGCCGTGGTCAAGAGGCTGAAACGAACCGCCGTCGTCGCTGGAATCTCGTGCTGCTGGTTCTCGGCGTGCTGACGCTTGGCAGCATCGTGGCGGTGGGCGTGCTGCGCGATAGTGGCGCGTTCGATGCGCCGCCGCCGCGCACCAATACGCCGACATTCACCGCTACCCCTATCCCAGCTACCAGAACGCCCGCGCCTAGTCTGACCCTGACTCAAACACGAACACCCGAGGCAGGCGGCGTTAGCCCGATCTTCTTGACCGCAACCCAAATTTTCCTTGAATTCAGCGGGACGACTGAGGGTGATGATACGCCCACCGCCGACGCGCTGGCACTGACGCAAACAGCGATTGCCTTGGACAAAGAACAGCAATTCGCCACAGCGACCGCCATCACCGCCGGTGCTGATTGATCGCGTTGTGCAGATCGCGCGCTGCCGCCCGTGGATCATCCGCGAAGATGATCGCGCGCCCCGAATTGATCACGAGTCCGCTGTGATCGGCGTCGAGTCCGGCGGCGAGCGTCGCCGTTAAATCGCCTCCCTGCGCGCCCACACCGGGGATCAGCAGCGGCATGGCGGGGATCAACGCGCGTACCTGTCGCAGTTCGTCGGGATAGGTCGCGCCGACCACGAGCATACAATTGCCGCGCGCGTTCCAGTGATCGCGCACACGCTCAGCGATCACCTGCCACAGCGGAACGCCGTCGATCAGCAGATTTTGTAGTTCGGCGCTGGCAGGGTTCGACGTGCGACATAGAATGATGCACGTTTTATCCGCGCGTTCGAGAAACGGCGCGAGCGCTTCCGCACCGAGATACGGATGCAGCGTGATCGCGTCGAAGCCCAATTCATCGAAAATCGCGCGCACATAGCCCGCGTTCGTGCTGCCGATGTCGCCGCGCTTGGCATCGCAGATCGTGAAAGCGTCGGGAACATGCGCGCGCAGATAGTCCAGCGTCAGCGCGAGATCAGCCCACCCGCGCGCGCCGCGCGCCTCGTAAAATGCCATGTTCGGCTTATACGCGCTGGCAACCTCGTGCGTCTGCTCGATGATCCAGCGGTTGAAGTCATACTGCGGATGATCGCTCGCCCGAAAACGCGCGGGGATGCGCTCGAAGTCGCTGTCTAAGCCCACACACAGCAAACTGTTGATCGCGATTGCGCGCGCGTGCCAGCGGTCTAAACTCATTGATCTGCCCTCCATATGTACGGATCAGCCAGCCACGCGCGGATCACGGCGATCTGCGCGGGCGTGAAGTAAGCAGTTTCGGCGGCGGCGTCCAAAATGGCGGGAAACGTGGTCAGCGCGATCAAGCGCACGCGGGCATCATCAAACGCGGCGTGCATCTCGGCAAAATCATACGTGACAATCGCGAACGCAGTCGTCACCAGCGCGCCCGCCGCGCGCAAGGCGTCCACCGC
>JBGSRB010000412.1:0-6798 GCA_041737735.1 Anaerolineae bacterium
TCGCCCGCGCCCGTCGTGCCGCGCACGGTCACTTCGTAGATCGGGTGATAACCGACGAAGTTCGCCCACGCATCAAGATCAAGCGGCAGATCGCGCAGCGCGCTTAAGCGATCCACGTCCGCTGTTTTCAAAAATGCGCCACGTTCAGCGAGTTTGAAACCGACAATAGGCGAACCCATGTCGAGCAGTTCGTCCGCCAGTTCGGAGAGGAAGTCGAACGTTAGACGGGTGTCATACTCGGCGCGGATGGCGTCGAAATCGTCGCGGCGCAGCATATACAGGACTTCATCCAAACTGGGCAGGAAAATATCGACCAGCGGCAGCACACGACGCAGCAGCGCGCGCCAATCGACCCGTCCGCTGGCGCTGTTGGGATCGGGCAGCGACATATCCAGCGATGTGATCGCGCCCGCCGCCCGCGCCCGTTGATAAATTTCGACCAACTGATCGCCGTTATCCGCATATAGGCGCGGCAAAATCGGTGGATAGCCCAAGTGGAAGATTTGCGCCTGCGCCACCACGTCAAAATCGAGCGCGCTGGCGTCAAATTCGGCGTTCAAGCCGGGATCGTGCAGAAAGATGCGATCCACGCCGCTTGGTGACAGCACCATCGTGTACGAACTGGCAGCGCCCGGCATGGTGCGAATATGCTCCATCAAGGCGGGATCGTGACGCTCGATGATGCCCGCGATCAAGCGGGCGATGGCATCATCGCCTAACAACGCGCTCAGCTTGACATTGACGCCCAAGCGATGCAAGGCGAGTCCTGTGTTGGCGACCGCGCCGCCCGTGGACATGGTGAGCGCGCCGACTTCATGCAGCTTGCCGGGGGCGATCATGCCTTCCAGCGGGATGTGCTGCATCGTCGGGATCAAGTCGATGCACAGATGTCCAGCGACGAGAATAGCAATCGGTTTAGCCATGCGAAAATAACCTTAAACAGGCAAAAAAGGATTTTCAAGTTATGACGAAATTTTCTGCTTCATCGGGGCGACGCCAAAGGCGTGGCAACACGCACGCCGCCCCTACAAGCGCGTATTGTATCACCTGCCGACAGGCGCGACGCTGCCCGCCTGATGCGATTCGAGCGCGGCGGTGAACACATCGTGCGATGCGCGCGCTTCGGCGGGCGTGGCGCAGTAAAACGGCTGCTTCATGCCATCGCGCCCGTGTGCCAATTCATCGCAGAACGCCGCCCACATCTGTACAATCGAGTCGGGTAAGCCGAACTCGAAAATGCCGCCCGAAATCGTCGGATAAGCTGACGCATAGCCGAGACTCTCGTCACTCCATGTTTGCGGGGTGCCGGGCGTATACTGCATGGTCAGCAGGGTTTTGGGATGGCGCGTCGAATAGCTGATGCTGCGTTCCGTGCCATGAATGCGAATGTACCATGTGTTCGTTTCGCCGGGCGCGATGCGGAAGGTTTTCAGCAGCATGGGGAAGGTTTGCGCGCCGTCGGTGGCTTCACATGCCAGCGTCGCGTTATCCCATGTGTCGGCGGGAACGAGTTCACCCGCGTTATTCGGGCGCTGCGGCATGAGATTACTCAGCAACGCGCGCACATTCGTGATCTGCCAGCCCGCGCGTAGGGGCAGGTGGAGAACGTGCATCCCTAAATCGCCCATGCAGCCATATTCGCCGTTGAACTGCACCTGCCGCTTCCAGTTGATCTTCTTGGTCGGGTCAAGGTCGCTGCTGTGCAGAAAACCCGCTTCGACCTCGATGATCTTGCCGAACGCGCCCGCGCGGATCGCCTGAAATACACGCTGTCCGCCGGGGTAGAAGGGCAATTCCGACGAACAGGCGACAAACACATCAGGATGCGCGTTGATCACATCCATGATCGCGTGGTTGGCGGCGCGATCAATGCCGAAGGGTTTTTCGCCCATCAGATGCTTACCCGCACGGATGATGTCGCTGTACATCTCGGCGTGCAGATTATGCGGCACGGCACAGTAGATCGCGTCGATTTCGCTGCTGTTGAGCAAGTCGTGATAATTGGTGCTTTGCACGCGGATCGTGTCGAAGTTATCGGTAAACCAGCCAAAGCTGGCGGCGTTGGTGTCGCAAATGCCCGCGATTACGGGCTGCACGTCCATGTCAAGCAGGTGCATCCAGCGGGCGGCGGCGCTGGCGAACTCGCGCCCCATCAAGCCCAAGCCGATGATGCCAAAACGGATCGGTTGGCGTGCCATGCTTACGCTCCGATGTGGTTGATGGCGGCTTCGGGCGTCGCGCCATCGTGAACGACCGCCATCAGCGCGCGCGTCATGCCCGCAGGATCAGCGTGCTGCACCACATTGCGCCCGTAAACGATGCCCTTCGCGCCCTGCTGCATGAGGTCATAGGTGCGCTGGAGAATTTCGGCATCGGGAACACGTCCGCCGCCGCGCACCAGCACGGGAATCGCGCCTGCGACTTCGATCACGCGGTGATAGAGTGATACGTCATCGGTCGGATCGGCTTTGATGATGTTCGCACCCAGTTCAACCGCCTGCCGCACCAACGTGAAAATTTTGTCGAAGTCGCCATCGACCATGTAGCCGCCCGCGACGGAATTATCTTTCATCACCAGCGGCTCGATCATCAGGGGCAAGCCGACCTGTTCGCACAGCGGCTTGAGCTTGAGGATATTATCGATGCACTCGCGGGACACTTCCGGCTGATCAGGCAGGTTGAATAGGTTGACGACAATGCAAGCAGCGTCTAAACGCAAAGCTTGCTCGACGGGTTGCTCGATCATGCGGCTGTAGATGGTGCGCGGCAGGGCTTTACCATACACGTTAGCGATGTCGGAACGCAGCACCAGCGCGGGTTTTGCCTTGCCGGGGATGCTTTGCAAAATCGGCGCGTTGCCCACGCTCAACTGGATGGCGTCCGGATTGGCATCAACCAGCGTTTGCACGACGGTGTGCATATCCTCGATGCCGTTTAAGAAGCTGCGTTCGCCAAAAAAACCGTGATCGACGGCGACATCAAAACATTTACCATCGGCTGCAAACAGGCGGTTCAAACGGGGTGCAATACTTGTCATGATAAACAATTATCCTTCATGAATGTGCGCTTGACAATTCACTATGAGCTTACCGCGTTTCGTTCCACTTGCCCATAAAATCGTTTTCATACGGGGAAATGTTGTAGTTGGTCGTAGGGGCAACTAGAGGAGTCGCCCCTACCAGCAATTGTTATGGATTCGCTTGCACCATGACCGAACCGAAGCCGAGATTGTTCACTTCGCTGATCTCGGTCACTTGACTATCGCTGTCGGTTTGCGCTTGCAGCGTGAACGAACCCGCACTCGTGAACGTCAGATCGATGGTCAGCACGATGCTTTCGCCGGGATTCAAGCCCGCCACCACGCCTAACTGCTGCGCCGATCCGCCGGGCGCGATTAAGATCGTGTTGTTGAATTGTCCTGTGCTGCCGCCGCCTGTGTTGGTGATCGTCACGGCATACTGCGCGGTCACGGGGGTGTTGCCCGCGCCCAGTGTAAGCTGTGCGGGTCCCGCGACGGACGTAACCACCAGATCGGGCAAGCCCGGCGTGGGCGTAGCGGTGGCGGGCTGCGGTGTGAGCGTCAGTGTGCTGGTCGGCGTGATCACGACCTGCGTCACGGTCACGGGCGGACGTGGCGTCTGCACAATGATGATGCTGGAGCAGTTGCCATAGAGCGTGACGAAAGCATTCGCTACCCAACCCGTTGTCGTGCCGACGCGAATCTGCCACCACGAGTTATCGCCCACGCGCCCCGTGATCGGCGCGACGGTTCCCGTTGCCAGCGTGAAGATCACCGGGAAAGTGGTGCCGGGTCCGGTGCGGAAGTTCAGCGGTGTGTTGACCAGCACGCGGCACGTCGGATCATTCGGGTTGATCACGGGGATGCCCGTCGGCGGCACACTCGTCACCGTCACTTGCTGCTGACTCTGACGCACGTTCAAGGTCAATTCGGCGGGTTCGCTGGCGGTTGCGCCGCGAAATGCCGTCACCTCTAAATCGACCGTGCCGACGGTGGGCGGGCGGTAGTCGAGCAGCACGTTGAGATTTTGATCGCCGCCGGGCGTTTCGCTGGTCACGGTGCGCTCAATGCGCCCATCAATGACAAGCTGCACGCGCGTGATGCCTACGCCATCACTGGCGTTCACGCTGATCAGCACATCTTCCCCGACCACGACTTCGGAACCCGACGGCGGCGAGATGATCGCCACCTGCGGGGGCCCACTGGGTGGGTTAGTGGGTGTGGGAATACTTGACGTAGCAATGAGATTACACGCGCTCAGCGTAAGCGCGAGTAGTGCCGCGATGATCATCCGTAGGCGCATGGCTGTCCAGTCCTTATCTGACGCGAACGCAGGCGCAGATTATTCATAAGATACGCCTTGCTTTTATCACAGAATCGGGCAGTTTGCCAAGCGGCGCTCGTTGGCTATGGCGATCTCACGTACTTTCACCCATAAACGGCGTGCTTTTCGATCACTCGTTGAACAGCGCCCCGACACTGCGCCCCTGATTCGTCCGCACGATCACCTCACCGAGCAGCGGCGCAACACTCAATACCGTCATATTGGGCAGGCTGGCGCGCTTATCTTCGCTGATCGGCAGCGTGTTGGTGGTGATGATCTCTTTCACGTTCAATTGTTGCAGGCGTTCAATCGCTTGATCCGCCAGCAGGGGATGTGTGAAGGCGATCCGCACATCGCGCGCGCCTTCGGCTTGCACCAGGCGCACCGCATTGGTGATCGATCCGCCCGTGAGGACTTCATCATCGACCAGCAGCACATTTTTATCGCGCACATCCCCGATGATCGATAACGCTTCCGACTTGGCATCGTTGCCCGTGCGTCGCTTCTCGATGATGGCGTGCGGCACGCCCAAGCGTTCCGCCCAATTGCGCCCCTTCTTGGCGAAACCGAGATCGGTGGAGACGACCACCAGATTCTCGATCTGCTGGTCGGCAATGTAATCGCCCAGTAAGTGGAACGCGGTCAGCGCATCGCCGGGGATGTTGAAGAAGCCCTGAATTTGCCCCGCGTGCAAGTCGATGGTGATGTAGCGATCCGCGCCTGCCACTTCGATCATGTTCGCCAGCAGACGCGCGGCGATGCCCACCCGTGGCTGATCTTTCTTGTCCGAGCGCGCGTACGAGAGATACGGAATCACGACGCTGATGCGCGCCGCCGAATCGCGCTTGAGCGTGTCGATCATTACCAGCAGCTCGAAAATGCGATTGTGCAGTTCGGGCGATCCCATCGTCTGGATCAGATACACATCTTGCCCGCGCACGCTTTCATTCAGACGGATGAAGATGTTTTCGTTCGGGAAGATCACGCGGTCATAACTACACAGTGGTTTATGTAAATACTGCGCGATCTCAACGGCGAGATCGCCCGATGCCGACCCACCAAACAACTTGATGTTGCCGTAGATCGGCAGCGGCAAGATTTCTTCATGCTCAGGATCGGGTGTGTAATTCGTCCCCGGCACCTTGTCTTTGATGCGGTAATTTTCGGTCACCATGCTGGTTCTACATCCCCTTAGAAACGCTGGTTGGCAGTGTGTGGCTCGTGCAGCGGTTGCTGAATTTAGACGTGGTGCAGCAGACGTTCCGCCGCTGCCTGCGGATCGATCGCGCGCGCTTGAATTTGCGCGATCAAGTCGGCAAGCGCGCTGGCGGGCAGGTCATGACGCAGACGCTGCATTAAAACGACGTGTAAACGCTCGAATAGCTCATTTTCGAGATTTTGTCGTTCCAACTGCGCTACCAAACCCTGCTCATCCAGAAAGGCGCGATGGGCTTCCAGCGCTTCGATCAACGCATCAATGCCGCGATTCTCGCTGGCGACCGTCTGGATGATCGGTGGCATCCATAAGGGGGCGGGGTCGTTAGTCGCCGCCTGTGTCGTTAGACTTTGCCCATGATGGTTGACCACGCGCGCCGCTGGATGACCCAGTTCGAGCATCGTTCGCAGCGCGTGCAGCGTGCTGTTCGCGCCGGGACGATCCGCCTTATTGATGACCAGCACATCCGCGATTTCAAGGATGCCCGCTTTAATCGCCTGCACATCATCGCCTAAGCCGGGCGCTTCCACGACCACCGTGGTTTGCGCCGCGCGCACGATGTCCACTTCATTTTGCCCCGCGCCGACGGTTTCCACAAGCACAATCTCAAAACCCGCCGCATCCATCGCGCGGATCGCGTCGCGGGCGGCACGTGCCAACCCGCCCAGATTGCCGCGCGTCGCCATGCTGCGGATGAACACACCCGCATCACCTGCCAGATCGCGCATACGGATGCGGTCGCCTAGAATCGCGCCGCCCGTAAACGGGCTGGTCGGATCAATGGCAAGGATGGCGATCCGCTGACCGCGCGCCCGTAATGCCACTGTCAGCGCGTTGACCAGCGTGCTTTTACCCGTCCCCGGCGCACCTGTGATGCCCACGATCCACGCTTTGCCCGTGTGCGGATAAAGCGCCGCCAGCAGCGCACCCGCGTCGTCGTGTCCGTTTTCGATGATGGTCAGCGCCCGCGCTAACGCGCGCCGACTCCCGTTGAGCAGCGCCGCCGTCAGATCATCCACGTTGGTTGACCTCACGCGCCGCTGTTCGTGGTCATCAAGCCGCGAATGAAAGCGATAATGTCGTCAGTGCTGGTGCCGGGTCCGAACACGCCGCGCACGCCGAGCGCTTCAAGCTGCGCCTTATCATCATTGGGGATGATCCCGCCGACGATCAGCGGCACGTCAGCCAGTTCGTTGTTGTTCATCACTTCGCGGATGCGCGGCACTAATGCCAGATGCG
>JBGSRB010000431.1:0-4065 GCA_041737735.1 Anaerolineae bacterium
GCGCGCCGAACGGCTGGCGCTGCTCAACCGCGTTTCGACCGCGCTGGCGCAGTCGCTCGATATTGAGAATGTGATGGAAATTGCGCTGACGGAAATGGCACAAACGCTCAACATTGAGCAGGCGCGCGCTTACTTCTTCGAGCGCGATAACAACATCGCGCGCGTGGTGGTCGAGCGCCCGCGTGGTGATGAACAACCGAGCGTCGTGTTTGATCTGCGCGGCAGCATCATCATTCAGAATATCATCCACAACCCGGAACCCATGGTCATCCCGGAAATCAGCGCGTTTCAGGGCGGGCAGGCGCTTTTGAACGAGTTGACCAGCCGCCCGCGTGATGGTTATGTCGCCATTCCGATGTCGGTCGCGGGGCAGGTCAGCGGCATGTTCGAGTTCGACATCATCGGCGCGCCGCCCCCACTCGACCAAGATCGCTTTGAGATGGCGCAGACCATCGCTAATCAATCGGCAATCGCGCTGCAAAATGCCAACTTGCTCGAACAATCGCTGACGCGCACGCGCGAACTGGAAACGCTGTTCGATGCGGCGCAGTCGAGCGCGTACACGCTCGATCTCGAAGAAGTGTATCAAAGCGTGGGGCGCTTGGTGATGCAGGCGCTTGATGTCGATGATGTGATGGTGATGCTGTATGACAACGTGGAAGAAGCGCTGCGCGTGGCGATGGATGTCAACCGCTTAGGCACGCGCGATCAACTGACGCCCGCTGGCACGGTCTATGACCTGCGGCGCTATGGTGCGAAGCAGCGCGCCCTGCGTGCCGGACAGATCACGATTTTGCACTATGACGCTGACGATGTTGATCCGCTGGAACGTAACGAGATGCTCGGCATGAGCAGCCACGAGCGCCTGCTGGTTCCGCTGATCGTGCGTGAGCAGCCGCTCGGCATGATTCAGGTGGAGCTGCACGATCTCAAGCGGTCGTTCACCCACCGCGAGATTCGCATGGCGCAGGCGTTGGGCGCGCAAGCCGGCACCGCCATTGAAAACGCGCGCTTGAACACGCAAACCGCCGAATTGGTCGAGCAATCGCTGGCGATCAACGATATCAGCCGCACGATTAACGCCACCATGGACGTCGTGAAGATGATCGACGTGCTGCGCGAGCAAATCCCTTATTTGACCGACGCAGAAGAAATTTTCGTCGCGCTGTATGATCCCGAATCGGAAGAGATGATCTTCCCGCTGGCGCTGCGCAACGGCAAACCGATTGAGTTATCCCCGCGCGAATTGGGTAACGACGAGTTCAGCTATGTGATCCGCACGCGGCGATCAGTAGCGATGGGCGGCGACAACCCCAGCGCGGCGGAAGTGCGACGCAACCTGCGGATCGTCAGCGAAGTGGAGTCGACGCGCTTCTTGGGCGTGCCGCTGATGGCGGGCGATCAGGTGGTGGGTGTGCTGGCGGTGCGCGACATCACCCAGACACGCCCCTTCGGCTTGAACGACAACCGCATTTTGACCACCATCGCCGCGCAGTTGAGCGCTGCGCTGCAAAACGCGCAGTTGTTCGAGCGCGTCAGCAACTTTGCCGATGAACTCAACGTTCGCATTAACGAGCGCACGCGCGAGCTTGCCGAAGAACGCGACCGCCTCGATGCGCTCTATCGCATCACAGCGGAGTTGGGGCGCACGCTGGACACGGATCGCGTGCTGCGCCAATCGCTGACGATGATCGCCACCGCCACCCGCGCCAATGATGGCGTGGTGCTGATGATCGACCCGATGACGGATCGCTTGCAGCCGCGCACATGGCTCAGCGGCGTTTCCGACGCGGAGCATCCAGCGGGCATGTTCGGCAACTGGCTGATGAATCACACGGAACGTGCGGCGCGTATTGATGATCTGCGTGGCACGGACTTTTGGCAGAACGACGCCCCCGGCGCGGATCGTTATCTGAGCGCATTGGGCGCGGTGCTGGAAACCAACGACGATACGCAGGGCGTGATCGTGTTGCTCGGTCAGGAACGGGCGCAGTTCAGTGAAGACGCGCTCAAACTGATCATCGCGGCGGCAGCGCAGGTAGCGGCGGCGGTCAACACCGCTGATCTCGTCAACCTGATCCGCGACCAGAACGAGCGCATGAGCGCCATGCTGCGAACGGAACAGGAAGAAGCTGAGAAGAACAGCTCGATCCTCGAAGGCATCGCGGATGGTGTGCTGCTGGCGGACGCCGACGGCATCATTGTGTTGTTCAACAGCGCCGCCGAGCAGATCATCAGCCTCGCGCGCGATTATGTGTTGGGTCAGCCGTTGGCGCGCCTTGCCGAGTTGGGCGAGTTCGGTTCACAAACGGGAACGGCGCAGTGGGTCAGCACGATTGAGCGCTGGATCGCTGAGCCGCAAATCTCCGCCGGACAAGTGGCGGAAGATCGACTCGAAGTGGGCGAAAAGGTGATCAGCACGCGCGCCACACCTGTATTCAGCGGCGATCAATTTTTGGGCGTGGTCTCGGTGCTGCGTGATGTCACGCGCGATGTTGAAGTGGATCGCATGAAAAGCGAGTTTATCTCGAACGTGTCGCATGAATTACGCACACCCATGACCAGCATCAAAGGCTACGCCGACCTGCTGATCGGTGGGGCGGCGGGTGCGGTCAATGATAATCAGCGCCGCTTCTTGGATACGATCAAAAACAACTCGGATCGCTTGACGGTGCTGGTCAACGAAATTCTCAACATCTCGCGGTTGGACAGTGGGCGCGATCAACTCAGGCTCGAAGCGGTCGATCTGGGCGAACTGACCGATCAAGTGGTCGAAAACATACGCGGACGCACGCAGTTCGAGCGCAAAGCGCTGGATGTGCATCTGCATATTGACGATGATCTGCCCGTCGTGCGCGCGGATCGCTTCAAGATGCTGCAAGTGATCTCGAACATCGTCGACAATGCTTTCAATTACACCTATCCGGGTGGTAAGATTGAGGTCACAGTCAAGCTTGACCCGAACGACGCCAACCGCCAGTTGATCATCGTGCAAGATAGCGGCGTGGGCATTCCCGAACATTTCCGCGAGCGCGTGTGGAATCGCTTCGAGCGTTATGAAGAAAATGCGCTGGTGCTGGATGTCGCGGGGACGGGCTTAGGCTTGTCGATTGTGAAGCAGTTGGTTGAACTGCACGATGGTGAAGTGTGGTTTGAATCGCAGATGAACGTTGGCACGACGTTCTACATCGCGCTGCCGATGGCGGGTCCTGCTCATACCGCCAGCAACGGCTTAGCACTCGCGGATACCAACACGATTGAAGGATAAACACAGCACACATGGCACACATTCTCATCGCTGAGGACGAACGCGACATCCGCGAATTGATCAATTTCACGCTGATGTTTGCTGGACATCAAGTGACACTGGCGGTCAACGGCGCGGACGCTGTCGAGAAAGCCGCCACCGCTGAACCGCGCCCCGATCTGATCATGATGGACGTGCGGATGCCCAAAATGACGGGCTATGAAGCCTGCCGCAGTATCAAGCAGATCGACACGCTCAGAAGCGTGCCGGTGGTGTTTTTGACCGCCAAAGGGCAGGATGAAGAAATTCAAACCGGCTTAGATGTGGGTGCGGTCGCTTACATCCTCAAGCCGTTTGCGCCCGATGATCTGACGCGGCGCGTGGACGAGATTCTCGCGCAGTATGGCGGGTGATGCGATGGACTCAACGTTTAGGCGGCTGGCTGACCGCACCAGCAATCGGATGACTCAATGAGTGCTTTTACATCGGGCGAACAATTGGTGCATTACGAAGTTTTGGGGCGTGGACGCCCGATCATTCTGGTGCATGGCTGGTTGGGATCATGGCGCTACTGGATTCCCACCATGCAAGCGCTGCAAATGAGCTATCGCACCTACGCGCTTGACCTGCTCGGCTTTGGCGACTCATTCAAAGACGCGCGCCGTTACTCGGTCGAGCATCAGGTGGCGCTGATCGATGACTTCATGCGCGAACTCGGCATCAGCAAAGCGGCGATGTTCGGGCATGGGTTGGGCGCGCTGGTCGCGGCGGAATTTGCGCGGCGCTATCCTGAGCGTGTGCCGCGTTTGTTGCTCAGC
>JBGSRB010000523.1:0-2215 GCA_041737735.1 Anaerolineae bacterium
TGCGGATCGCCGACGACTTTGGATGCACTCTGATCGGCATCCAGAATCAGTTGCGGCTGAAGGACCTGATGCCGGCCAGCGATCTGGTCGAGGGTATGCTCAACAACCCCGACCGGCCGCCCGTTCGCAGCCGCGACGGCCAGCGCGTGCTCTGGGAGGGTCAGCCGCTGGTCCACTTCAACGAGGTGGACGAGTGCGCGGGGCTGGACGGACTGATGATCCAACGCGTCCACCAGGCCATGGGCCAGCCGGTCGAAAACACGCTGCACGACATACGCTGGGGCGATTGGGACCGATCGGGCACGGTGAAGGACTACGTCTGGGTGTTGCTGATTAGCGGTTCCGCGCCGCCGGCCCATTTTGCGGGCGGCTGGAAGGGCGCTAGCAGCGAGCGCCAGCCGCCAATGTACTTCCGCCTGGGTGGCGGCACGCTCAAGGGCGTGTCCAAGCCGGGCGAGATCATCTGGTCGCGGATCTTCATTGCCGAGGGGAAGCTCAAGATGGACATGGGGCGCGCCGCTATCGTCGAGCTGCCCAAGGAAGAGACCGACCGCCGCTGGCGCCTGACCACGCCGCAGTGGCCGATCATGCACGCGGTGCTGCACGGCGTTTCGCGCGATCAGATGATGGCGCGACACAAGGCGAATCATATTCAGGTGGCGTATGCGCCTTCGGCAGAGGACGCCGACAAGGCGTTAGCGGCAAAGGCAGCGTTGTTTGCGGCGTTGGGTGTGCAGGTGCATTTATGCGGCGACGTGGCGGTTTGAGATGGAGTCACGACCGCGTATTTGCATGGTGGGCAGTTGCAACACTGACCTGATCGCGTATGCGCTGCGTCTGCCCGCGTTGGGCGAAACGTTGCACGGCACATCGTTCGCCATTGGCTTTGGCGGCAAAGGTGCGAATCAGGCGGTGATCGCGGCGCGACTCGGCGCGCAGGTCAAGGTGATCGCCAGTTTGGGCAACGATACGTTTGGCGAGAATACCTTGGCGAATTTCACCGAGCAGGGCATCGACACGACCTATGTGCAGATTGTCGAAGGCGTCTCATCGGGCGTCGCGCCGATCTGGGTAGACACGACCAACGGACACAACTCGATCATCATCGTCGGCGGCGCGAATGACCGCCTCATGCCCGATTTTGTGCGCGCCAGTGCCGACGCGATCACGTCAGCGCAAGCTGTGATGTGCCAGTTGGAGATTCCGTTAGAGTCAACGATTGAGGTATTTCGAATCGCTCAAGGCGCGGGCGTGATCACGATTCTCAATCCTGCACCTGCCGCCGAACTGCCTAATGATCTGCTGACGCTGACCGAGTACCTGATCCCCAACGAGATCGAAGCGGCGACGCTCACAGGAATTTCGACGGCGGATGATGTGGGCGTGCGTGCAGCGGCTGAAGCATTGCGCGCGCGCGGCGTTGCCAATGTGATCATCACGTTGGGCGCGCGGGGGGCGCTTCTGATCACGGATGCGGGCGAAACGCGCGTGAGCGTCGAACCCGTGCAAGCAGTGGATACCACGGGCGCGGGCGATTGTTTCGTCGGCAGTTTCGCCTATCTGCTGGCGGCAGGACGCGATCCGGTGGATGCGGTACGGCGTGCCTGCGCGATTGCGGCGCGCTCGGTGCTGAAACCGGGAACGCAAAGCTCATTCCCGTATCGGGATGAAGTGCTAGACTTGATGTAAACAGATGAAATGCGAAAGGGCGACTCAGCGAGTCGCCCTTTCGATCAAGATGAGTTGATGCTTAGTTGTTGTTCGGGTTGCCCGCGCGCACCGGAATTTGACGGGGCTGCGCCTGTTCGGTCTTGGGCAGCGTCAGTTTCAGGACGCCGTTTTCCAGCAGTGCTTCGATGCCTTCGGCATTGACGGGCTGAGGCAGGCGAATGCTGCGCGTGAACTTGCCGTAGACGCGCTCCAGCATCAACGCGCGGGACTTTTCGTTTTCGCTGCGCGTTTGCTGCGCCATTTCGCCGCTGATCGTCAGCACGCCGTCATGCACGCTGATATTTAAGTGATCGGCGTTGACACCGGGAACCGCTGCGCTGACTTCATAAGCGCTGTCGGTCTCATGCACATCAAGGGCAAGCGCTTGGCTTTCGCCCATCCGACCGCCGCGCCACGCTTCATCAAACAGTCGATCCAGCGTGGTCTGCATTGCCGCCATCTCACGAATTGGATTCCACCGCACAACTGCCATGATTTTGTCTCC
>JBGSRB010000454.1:0-10333 GCA_041737735.1 Anaerolineae bacterium
CCCTGCTCGATCGCCTGTTGGATCGCAGCCATGCCGTGCGTCGCGCGGCAGTCGAAGCGTTGATGTTGCTAGGCGACGAACGCGCGCTCGACGGCTTGAAAACCGTGCTGCTGTGTGACGAGAATAACCGCGTGCGCTGTGAAGCGGCGAAAGCGTTGCGCCATTTCGCTGATCCGTCGAGTGTAAGCGAGCTGCTCGAAGCGCTCGACGCTGATGCCGATAGCTATGTGCGCTATGCGGCGGCGGAAGCACTCGGCACCATTGCTGAAGACAGCGCGCTCGATGGGCTGGAACGCGCCCTGCTGCACGATGATAACGACTTTGTGCGTTATGCGGCGGCACGCGCATTGGGCGAAATTGGCGATCCGTCATCCGCATCCACCTTGATCCGCGCGCTGAACATCAAGAATTATCATGTGTGGCACGCCGCCGCTGAATCACTATGGATGATGGATGAAGAAGTCATGCCTTATGTGATCGACGGCTTCATGAGCGATCAAAATGCGCTGCGTTCGGCGGCGCTCAAGGCAGCGCTGTGGCTTTCCGCTGAATATGATGATCTCGAGATGGCGAATCGCGCCGAGTGGGAAGTGTTCGATACGTGGGGCTGGCTGAATTAAGGCGCTGGCGCAGATTGTTTTCATAGAAAACGAGACGGGCGATCCAGCAATTGGATCGCCCGTCCTGTTTTTAACCAACACTCATTTTGACACAGCGCGCGCGTGGTATGCTGATGGTCGAATTTCTAAACATTTACCTTACATCATACGGAGGATCAACTCATGGCAGTACGGACAGCTTCAGCCGTTTGGACGGGCGAACTCAACACGGGCAACGGTAACGTTAAGCTCGGCAGCGGCGCTTACAACGGGCCCTATAACTTCAGCTCGCGCTTTGAAGACGGCACCGGCACGAATCCGGAAGAACTGCTCGGCGCGGCGCACGCAGGCTGCTTCTCGATGGCGCTGGCGGCGCGTTTGAGCCGTGAAGGTCACACTGTTCACAGCATCGCGACGACCGCGCATGTGCATCTCGAACGCACCGACGCGGGCATGGCAATCACGCGGATCGAACTGGTCACTGAAGGCAAGGTCGAGGGCATCGATGCGGCATATTTCAGCGAAGCCGCCGAAGGCACCAAAGAAGGCTGCATCATCTCGCGCGCGCTTTCAGCCACACCGATGAGCGTCAGCGCGACACTCGTCTAAGTTAGGTCACAAGCAGGGGTGGCGGCGCTGCCTGTGAACGCCGCCACCCCTGACCCTATCCCGCGCTCAAATTCGTCGGTATCGGCATTACCGCGCGCCGAATATCTTCCTCGCGCCCCAGCGCCCCAATGCGTTCTTCACGAAAAATTCGTAAAACCTGCCTGTTATTTAATAAAAACTGACTGTAAAGTGAAAAAATCGCAGATTACATCATGAAGGATTTTTCCGCATGAATTTTCTACACCACAAACATATCCGTGTTCTCTTGATCGTCGCGCTGCTGATTACCAGTGTCGCCTTTGTTGCCGCTGGCGCAGCCCAAGCCACTTGTGATGCTGAAGTCGCTGACGCCTCACAATTAACTGCCGCGATCAACCAAGCGAATGATGAAAGCGCTTGTCCGGGTGCGAATACAATCCGTGTGCTGAGTGATTTTGTTGTCGATACGCCGGCAAGCAATGATAATTATGGTCAAGTTGGCGCCAACGCTTTTCCAGTTATCACCAGCAGCATCACCATCGTCGGCGCTGAGGCTGATGGTACTCAGGCGACGATCAGCCGCAGTTCCACCGCTTCCCCCTTCCGCTTCTTCTTTGTGGAGGCGAACAATCAAGGTGGGCGCTTGACACTCGATAATGTTGCGCTGACGGCGGGGAATGCCCAAAGAGGCGCCGCAATTTTCGTCAATGGAACGCCGCAAACCGACTCAACCGACGTGCTGCTGACGGTCAATAACAGCTTGTTTACGTCCAATGTATCCATGGCTGGCACAATTGTCCTCAGCGGTATCGGTGATTTGACAGTTTTCGCATCGATCACCAACAGTATCTTCGAAAATAATCAATCCGGACAAGGCGGCGCGATCTACAACGACGCGCGCGGCAATGGCACGATTGATTTGGAACTGGCAAACACCCGCATCGTCTCTAATCGAGCCAACATGGAAGGCGGCGCGATCTACAACAATCAGGCGGGGGGAATCAGCATAACGATCAACGCCACCGACACTGACTTCTTCTTCAACACGCAGGGTCGAGGTGAAGTGCAGTGTTTCAATAATGGCAGGGGCATCACCTTCAACATCAACAGCTCCAATCGCGCCACCAGTGAAGGTTGTGGTCAGGCGTTAGTATCCACCGAAGCCGAAGCCCAAGCAATTCTGCAAACACCGCTGCGTGTGCTTGGCACAGGCGATGTACAGGTGACGCTGAGTTGGGATAACCAATCCGACATGGATCTGGCAGTCACCGAGCCGAACGGCGAACGTGTCCATCACGGCTTGCTTCTGTCGACCACGGGCGGCAGATTGGATGTGGACTCCAATTATCCGTGTGGAACCAATCCACTCGGCATCGAAAATGTCGTTTGGGCGACGGATGCACCTGAGGGAAGCTATACCGTCGAGGTCGGGGTATTCGATCTCTGCGGTGCTGCTGGCAATCCCAACTGGAGTTTGACCGTCCGTGTTGGTGGTCAGATCGTGTTGGAAGAACAAGGCAACACAAATAACAGCTTCACATTTACGGTTCCAGCCTCATAAACCTGAACCGATAAAGCAGACAGCCCGGCAATTGTCGAGGCTGTCTGCTTTATATTTCCCGCGCAACATTGAACCCTTCACGGCAAAAGCGTATTCCTCAGTGCCGCACCACCGGAACCGCCGGAAACTTACGCCGCTCAAGATCACCCCACGGGCGCACTGACCAAATAAGCGCTCGTTAACGACTCAGGCATCTCCACCAGTGCTTGAGGCGTTCCCTCGAACATCACCCGCCCGCCCTTGTTACCGCCTTCCGGTCCCATATCGATGATCCAGTCGGCATTCTTGATGATGTCCAGATTATGCTCGATCACAATCACCGTGTTGCCCGCATCAACCAGCCGATTCATGATCGCCAGCAAGTGACCAATATCCGACATATGCAAACCCGTGGTCGGCTCATCCATCACATAGATACTGCCCTTTTTATGCAGCTCGCTGGCAAGTTTGATGCGCTGACATTCCCCCGCCCGATAACGTGCTAAGCGGTTGCCCCAAGGTCAGATAATCCAGCCCGACATCGCTCAACGCTTGTAAGCGGCGCACGATCTCTTTGACGGTGAAAAACTCCAGCGCTTCCCGCACCGACAGCGCCAGCACATCCGAGATCGACTTGCCATCGAGCAAATAACCCAAGACTTCATCCTTGAAGCGCTTGCCGCCGCAGGTCTCGCAAGGCAGCTTGACCTCGTCCATAAACGCCATGTTCGTATAGATCACGCCCAAACCCTGACAGGTTGCGCACGCGCCTTTGGAATTGAAACTGAACAGCGACGGACTCACCTTGTTTTTGGTCGCAAAGGCTTTGCGAACATCATCCATGATGCCGGTATAGGTCGCGGGGTTGGATCGACTGGAAACGCCAACCGCCGATTGATCGATCACAATCGCATCGGCATGTTGCGGCAGAAACGAATAATGAATAAGCGAGCTTTTGCCTGATCCCGCCACCCCCGTGACCACCGTCAGAACGCCCGTAGGAATATCAACGCTGACATTCTGCAAGTTGTTGCTGCGCGCGTTGCGGATCGGTAGGCTGCCCTTCGGTTGGCGGAACGTGCTTTTGATCGGCATCGATTGACTCATATGCCTACTCGTCAAGGTATCCGCCCGCAGCAAACCCGCCACATCCCCTTCATAAACAATCGTTCCGCCGCGACTTCCCGCATGGGGCCCCACATCGACAATGTGATCCGCCGTCTCAATCACCGCCGGATCATGCTCGACCACCAGCACGGTATTGCCTTTATCGCGCAACTTGCCGAGCAAATCGTTCAAACGATGCACATCGCGGGGATGCAACCCGATGCTCGGCTCATCGAATATATAGAGCACATCCACTAGACTGCTGCCCAAATGTTTGACCATCTTAATACGCTGCGATTCGCCGCCCGATAATGTGTCCGTCTCGCGATTCAGGCTGATGTATTCCAAGCCAATATCGATCAGATGTTGCAAGCGCTCAATCAGGTTTGCCACGATCGGCGCAGCCACCGGATGTTGAATCGCGCGGATTACTTCGATCAATTCATCGACTTCCATCGCCGCCAGTTCCGCGATATTGCGCCCATTGATCGTGCAGCCCAGCACCGCCTGACTCAGCCGCGTTCCCTTGCACAACGAACAGGGACCCACCGCCATAAATGGTTCGACCATCTTCTGCGTGCGTTCCGACATCGTTTTCACATCGCGGGTGATGTATTTGCTGACGAACCGATCCACCAGCCCTTCAAAGGTCATGTTTATCGGCTTACTCGCCATCTGCATCTTGACCTTGTAGGGCTTACTGTGCAGCAGGCGATCCGTTTCTTCCGGGGTGTAATCAGCCAGCTTTTTATCGTTATCGAACAACCCTGATTGCGTGATGATGTCCCAACCCCACGTACCCACCGCATATTCCGAAAACAGGATCGCGCCTTCATTCAGCGACTTTGAGGTATCCAGCAGTTTGTCCAGATCAACGCCGATTTTGCGCCCAATGCCGTTGCAATTCGGACACATCCCCTGCGGATCGTTGAACGAAAAAACATTCTGCTGTCCCACAAACGGTTGACCCACGCGCGAATACAGCAAGCGCAAGACCGTATAAATATCGGTGATCGTGCCAACTGTCGAGTGCGATCCGCCGCCGAGTCGCTTCTGATCCACGACGATCGCCATGCTTAAATTGTCAATTGCGTCAGCTTCGGGTTGGGCGTAACGCGGCAAAAAGTTCTGGACGAATGTACTAAAGGTGTCATTCAGTTGACGACGCGCTTCCGCGGCAATGGTATCGAACACAATGGACGACTTACCGGAACCGGATACACCCGTGAAGATGGTGACCTTGCGCTTGGGAATACGCAGCGAGACATTTTTCAGGTTGTTTTCCCGCGCGCCGCGAATCTCAATATATTCCTGAGACACAAATTGCTCCTTTTCCTCAATTGTCGCTCGGCTGGTCTGGAAACTTGCAACGCACAATCCCAACACTCTGGCTAAACAACGACCAAAAGTTGGGATTGACTCCACCAAAAGATCACATCGGCTTACAATTGCTGAGGATGGTTAGCTGACTCGGTAACAGAACAAGTGTACTACGATATTGAATTAGAGTCAAGTGGGGGCAGCACAGCTAGAAATTGCTGCTGCGCTGCCCGTAAGAAGTTGGGAAGCAATCCGCAAGAAACTACGCGGACGTGGGGTTATTGTGCCGGAGACTGGGCATCTTGAAAACGACGAGACGATTCGAGACTATCTGTTTCGATTACCTTTGCTTGCTGCATCACGCCTTTTAAGCGCAAAGAATTGCTGACGACAAACACGCTGCTGAACGCCATCGCCCCCGCTGCCAGCATCGGGACAAGCGCGCCCGCCATCGCCACCGGAATCAGAATGATGTTATAGATGAACGCCCAGAACAAGTTCTGGTAGATCGTCCGCATGGTGGCGCGACTCAATTGCAGCGCGCGCGCCACGCCGATCAACTCGCCACTGACCAGCGTCACATCGCTGGCTTCCATCGCAATATCCGTGCCTGTGCCGATGGCGATGCCCACATCCGCCTGTGCCAGCGCGGGCGCATCGTTGATGCCATCGCCCACCATCGCCACCCGCTGATCCTCAGCTTGCAACCGCTTGATCGCTTCGACTTTCTGATCAGGCAGCACTTCGGCAAACACCCGTGTGATGCCCACTTCAGCCGCAATCGCTTGCGCGGTCTGTTCATTATCACCTGTGATCATCACGACCTCTAAGCCAAGTGCGTGCAGCGCTGCCACCGCTTCGCGCGAACTGGCTTTCACTGTATCCGCGATGCCGATCAACCCGACCAGCCGATCATCCGCCGCGACCAGCACGACCGTGCGCGCCGCCGCTTGCAGCGTGTCGATCTGCGTTTGCGCGGAATCGAGCGCATAGCCCTGCTCGCGCAGCCAGCGCGGACTGCCTACCAGCACTTTTTGTCCCGCAATATCCGCGCTAATGCCGCGCCCTGATTCAGCCTCAAACGACTGCGGCTGCGCTAACGTCAAACCGCGATCTTGCCCCGCTTTGACCACCGCTTCGCCCAACGGATGTTCGCTGCCCCGCTCCGCCGACGCCGCCAACCAGAGTAAGCCCGCTTCATCTAAATCGCCCAACGCCACGACATCGGTCACACTCGGTTCGCCGCGCGTGATCGTGCCGGTCTTGTCCAGCGCGACCACCTTGATGTGCCGCGCATTTTCCAGCGCTTCACTGTTTTTGAACAGCACGCCCATCTCCGCGCCGCGTCCGCTGCCAACCATGATCGCCGTCGGCGTCGCCAAGCCTAAAGCACACGGACACGCGATCACCAGCACAGCGACCGCATTCACCAGCGCGCCTGTGAAGCCGATCTGCCCGATCAGCAGCCAACCGACAAACGTGAGCGTCGCCAGCACCAATACAATCGGCACGAACACGCCCGACACCTGATCGGCAATCCGTTGGATCGGCGCTTTCGAACCTTGCGCCTGTTCGACCAAGCGCACGATCTGCGCCAGCGCTGTCTCAGCGCCCACCTTGCGCGCGCTGACCAGTAACCGTCCCTGCTTATTGATTGTCGCGCCGATCACTTCCGCGCCCGCTGACTTATTCACGGGCAGGCTTTCACCTGTCAGCATCGATTCATCAACCGACGAACGCCCTTCAACCACCACGCCATCAACCGGAATGCGTTCACCGGGGCGCACCACCAGCACATCGCCCACTTCAACATCATCCACCGCGATCTCGACTTCTTGACCAGCGCGCAGCAGCGTCGCTGTTTTCGGCGCTAAGCCCATGAGTTTCTTGATCGCTTCGCTGGTGCGCCCTTTAGCGCGCGCTTCCAGCAACTTACCCAGTGTGATCAGCGTAAGGATTACGGCGGCAGTCTCGAAATACACATGATCGCCCACTGCTTCGCTGAAACCGAACAGCAGCCCGACCATGACCACGACGCTGTACACATACGCCGCGCCCGAACCAATGGCGATCAGCGTATCCATGTTAGTTGTGCCGTTGCGCGCGGCTTTCCACGCACCGACGCTGTACTGCCGCCCGACGATGATCTGCACCGGCGTCGCCAGCGCGAACAGGATCAGCGGCATCCCCGCCCAGAACAACCACGCTAAGGCTGGCGGCACGTCGTGGATGATCGCCATCTCGACCGACATTTCGGACATCATCATGCCGGGCATCGACGCCGCCATGATCAGGTCACGCGCCATGCTGATCACAAACAGCGGCAGCGTGAACACCGCCCCGATCAGCACCAAACGCTGCTGACGGTCGATCTCGGCTTGGCGCGCGGCACGTTCGGCATCTTCCGGCGCGGCGGAGTCTACGAGATCGATCACGCCATAGCCGGCTGCTTCCACCGCCTTGACCAGATCGGCGCGTCGCACTGCGCCCGGCACATACTCGACCGTCGCGCGTTCGTTTGCCAAGTTCACATTGACCGCCAGCACACCCGCCTGCTTAGTCAGCGCGCGCTCGACATTGCGCACACAGCTTGCACACGTCATGCCCGTAATCGGCAGTTCGATGCTGCCCTTGGCTACGCCGTAACCCGCCGCTTCCACGCGCGCGATCACGCTGGTTAAATTGGTTTGCGTCGGGTCAAACT
This sequence comes from Anaerolineae bacterium, assembly GCA_041737735.1. GTDB lineage: Bacteria > Chloroflexota > Anaerolineae > Aggregatilineales > Phototrophicaceae > Flexifilum. Next base: position 7,859 of record JBGSRB010000454.1, read on the forward strand.
GGACGCTCGCGCGCTCGGTGGCGAGATTAACGTTCGCCGTCGCCACGCCTTCGGTTTTGGTCAGCGCGCGCTCGACATTCCGCACGCAGCTTGCACACGTCATACCCGTGATGGGCAGTTCGATTTGAAGGTCTTCGCGGATCATAACTGCTCCGATAGTGTATTTGGGGGACAAGCCTAGTGATAACGCTTTTATTGTGGATTCATATACGCCAAATGGCGTATCTCTGCTTATCTTAGATGCTGTGCCAGAGCGATTTCTTACAGACTTAACAACGTTGCCAATTTACATGCAAAATTCATGCTTGTACTCATATTTCTGCGTTATAATGATTGCAAGTTTGTTAATCAGCGGTCGATCAGAGAGGCACAGCAGCATGATTGGGTTCAACGTGTTCGATTATCTCGACCTGCCACCGCTGGAACGCAGCATCGTCCGTGTGATTTTACGTCAAACGCGCATCACCTACCCCGATTTACTGAGCGCGGTTAGCGCCTTTCCGCTGGAACGCCGCGTCACGCGCCAACGCTTAGATGTCACGCTCGACACGCTCACGCGCGCGGGTTGGCTCGTGCGGCGCGACAAAGCCGGTCAATCGTTCTATAGCATCAACACCAAGCCACGCGGCAGCAGTGCCAGCGATTTGCTGAGTACGCTCGACACGCTTGAAGTCAAATCGCTCTCATCCGACGATCTTGATTTGCTATTGCCTTCCAAAATTGAAACCAATTCGATGCGGCGCGGCGGCAAGCGTTCCTTGCCCACCAGCATCTGGCGAAGCTTGGACGATGCCGTCGATGCCGCTGGCACACCGCCCACCAGCGCCAGAAAGAGCGACAAATCCTCAGTCTGGGATGTTCTCATCGACGATTAAGCTGACCTAATCGCGGGTGATCCAACCCGATCGCCCGCTTATTTCGCCCCGAACATAATTGCAATATTCCACTGCGCTGCGTTTGATGTTGGCTGAAACGCGCTAAAGCGTGTACCATAATGGGCATATTAGACGCAGCGCTGACTTTCCCTAGGAGCAGTCATGTCGAAAATTATTTCCGTGCATTCGTTCCGCGGTGGAACGGGGAAATCAAACACGACAGCCAACCTCGCCGCCATCTATGCTAGCCGGGGGCATCGGGTCGGCGTAATTGATACCGACATCAATTCACCGGGCATTCATGTTTTGTTCGGCTTACATGAAGAAGATATGCGTTACTCGCTCAACGATTATTTGTGGGGCAAGTGCGAAATCGAAAAAGCCGCCTACGACGTGACTGCCTCGCTCAACAGCGATCAGCAGGGCGGCGCGGGCGCGATCCCTCCGTCGGGGCGCGTGTTCTTGATCCCGTCGAGCATCAAAGTGGGTGAAATTGCCCGCATTTTGCGCGAAGGCTACGACGTGGGCTTGCTCAACGATGGCTTTCAAAACTTGGTTAAAGAACTCAACCTCGATGTGTTGATGATCGACACGCATCCGGGCTTGAACGAAGAAACGCTGCTGTCCGTGGCGATCAGTGATGCGCTTGTGATCATCATGCGCCCCGACCAGCAAGATTATCAAGGCACGGGTGTTACGGTCGAAGTGGCGCGCAAACTCGATGTGCCGCGTATGGTGTTGGTGGTCAACAAAACGCCGACTTCGCTCGATTTTGACGAAGTGCGCCAGCGCGTTGGTGCGACGTATAACTGTCCAGTGGGCGCGGTGCTGCCTCACTCCGATGAGATGATGGTGCTGGCAAGTTCCGGCGTGTTCGCGCTGCGTTATCCCAATCACGCGATCACCCAGCGCCTGCGTAATGTCGCTGATATGCTCGTCAAGTAAGCAAACCCATGAACTGAAACGCCTTCATAAGCCGCCTGAACGCGGCTTTTTCTGTTGATCACGCACGCGGCGCGCCAGCGCAATGAAATTATCGATCAGTTGGTCGATGCTCATGTGATCGGGTGCGGCAGGCGTGATCAGCAGCGGGGCGTGCGCGTGATCATCCCCCGCTTGCAAGCGTTCGACTGCTTCGTGCAACGCTTCGAGATAAGCGGTCGTATAGCGGATGCGTTCGGCAAGTGTTCGCATCAACGCCAGCCCTGCCAATGGATGCGTGTTGAGGAATGCCAAGAACGCGCCCCGTTCCAACACCAACACTGTGACTGCGACTGCCGCGCACACCGATGCCGAACGCGGGCGCTGATCGAGCAGCGAGAACTCGCCCAGCACCGAACCCGCACCCAGTGTGCGAAAGACAATTTCCTGCCCCGTTTCATCGCGCAGCAGCACTTCGACCGTTCCGGCGCAGATCAGCAGCAGTGTCCCGCCTGCTTCGCCACGCTCGAATAAACGCACACCTGCCGTGTATGTTTCGGCAGTCATGTGCGCGCGCAATTCCGCGAGATCGGCGGCGCTCAAGCCATCAAACATCGCAAACGCCCGCAGATCAGCGCACGGATCAAGCATGATCGTCCAGCACTGATGCCACGCGCGC
>JBGSRB010000468.1:0-1615 GCA_041737735.1 Anaerolineae bacterium
CGGCGCGCTGCTCGTGCTGTATTCGGGTGAGTACGACAGCACCCAACCCGACGTTAGGTTGTATTCGCTGCTATCCGCTGTGACGCCGTTCAAGCGCAGCAGATACGCGCCCTCATTTTCCGGAATGAACGCCGCTTCATAACGTCCCGGCGCGACTTGTTGCAGTGTCAGCCGCAGCGGATCGCCCTGTGCGGGCGTGATCGCCGTTTCCAGTGTCAGCCCATTGAGGAAGCCGCCATCATCAGCCCGCGCATCCACGATCACGCGCGCGCCGTCGCCCTGCATGACTACGCGCGCCTCTAAGTTCGCGCTTGCGCCTTCGGTGATCGTCCAGCGGATGGTTTGCGCCCAAAAATCCGCGAAGCCATCCCACGCCACCCATTCCGCCGCCCACCGTGCGGTGGCGTCGCTGGTGAAGGCGACCGCGCGCCCTAACCCATACTGCCACGCCACCAAAATCGGATCATTGAATGGGGCGGGTCCGCGCAAGATTACCTGTGCGGTTTGCTTGGGGGTGGCAGCGACATAACCGAACAGTGGCGGCAGCGCGTCGATGCCCTGCATGATCGGGCTAGGCACACCGCCTTGCGGCACGAAGGGTTGCTCGACGATATACGAGCGCGTCGCCAAGACCGTTTCTTGCGCGAAAATCGTCGGGATGGTGGTTACATCATCCGCGACGTGATAATTGCCGCCGCCCGCCTCCGCCATTTGTTGCAGCACGCCGGGCGAAAACGCGCCGATCGCGATCACGGATGTGGTCACATCATGCTGCTCGAATAACTCGCGCGTCAGCTCGACCAAGCCGCGATCACTTGCGCCACCATCGGTCAGCAAGATGATGTGCTTTAGCTGCGATGGGTCTTGCATCAGCGCTGTGCCTGCCAAGCGCATCCCCGCGAGAATATCGGTGCCGCCGCCGGAGCGCAGCGTGGCGACCAGACTTTGCAGCGCCAGTCGATCTAACACGGGCTGCGGCTGCGCGATCCACGATCCGTCGGTATCGAATGATGCCACGCCCGCGCGATCGGTCGCTTGCAGAAAGTCAATCGAGCGGATGATCGCCTCTTTCGCCAGTTCGATATTGGCGATGCCGCTGGCGCTCAATGCCGCCATGCTGCCCGAACGATCGATCACGTAGGCGATGGTCAACTGGGGGATGCGCTGCTGATCGCGGATTTGCATGTCAACGGGCAGGGTTTCTTCCAGCGGCGTTTGGAAGTAGCCGCCGGGCGCGTAAGCATTTGCGCCGCCGATAGCGATCAAGCCGCCGCCGAGATCGCGCACGTAGCTTTGCAAGGCGCGCATCCGTGCGGGCGAGAGCGCCGACGCCGGCACATCATTCAGCACGATGGCGTCATATTCTGCCAGAGCCGCCACACTGATCGGCAGCGCCGACGGCGGCGCGACTTCCGCGGTTAAGCCGAGTTCCGCCAGCGCATCGACCAGATAGCGCGCGTCGTTTTCGCCAGCGGGCAGCGTTAGGACGAGCGCGCGCGGTGCGCCCACCACCCGACTGAAGGCGGCAAGTTGATTGTTCTGAAAGAAGCGATCCACACCCGCCGGATCGACCTGCACGCGAAAATCACGGAAACCCGCCGCGCCCGCCGTCAGC
>JBGSRB010000475.1:0-4117 GCA_041737735.1 Anaerolineae bacterium
GGTGGCGCTGCGTGCGGGCAAGATCGCCGCGCTGTTGGCGCCCGATCAACCCGCCGACGCGCGTGAAGTGATCGACGCACGCGGCATGTATGTGCTGCCGGGTGCCATTGATATTCACTTTCACTGCCGCGCGCCTGCTTATCCCGAACGCGGCGATTTCGCCACCGAAACGCGCGCAGCCGTCGCGGGCGGCGTGACGACGATCTTCGAGATGCCGATCTCGAAGCCGTGCTGTGCGACGGGTGACGTTTTCCGCATGAGGAAGGCGTTAGCCGCCGAGCAATGTTACGCCAATTACGGGCTGTACGCCGCGCCCGGCTTGCTCGACGCCGACGAAATCGCGGATATGGTGGCGGAAGGCGCAATCGGTTTCAAGATTTTCATGACCAGCGCCCCCGCTGGACGCGATGATGAATTTGAAGGCTTATGCCTGCCCCACACGCCGGAACTGTATCAGGCGCTCAAGCTGGTGGCGGAAACCGGACTCGTGTGCGCGGTTCACGCCGAAAATGATCAACTGCTCGAATGGCACACCGCGCAGCTTCAAGCCGCCGGACGCAATGACACTTACGCGCACTACGAGTCGCGTCCGCCGCACGTCGAAGCGCTGGCGGTTGCCACGCTGCTGACCTTGAACGAGAGCATCGGCGCACAACTGCACATCGCGCATGTGAGCGCGCGCGAACCGCTCGACGTGATCCGCCGTTTTCAAGCGACAGGCGCGCGCTTCACCGCCGAAACTTGCCCGCATTATCTGCTGTTCACCGAAGAAGATTTCGCGCGCGTGGGCGCTTACGCCAAGATCAACCCGCCGCTGCGCCGTCCCGATGATGTCGCCGCCCTGTGGGAAGGCGTGCGCGACGGATCGCTGATGGCGATCACGACCGATCATTCGCCCTTCACGGTGGAAGAAAAAGAACGCGCGCGCACCGACATCTGGCGCACCGCCCCCGGATCGCCCGGCGTGCAAGAACTCGTCTATATGGCGATGGACGCCGCGCTCAACGGTAAGCTGACCATCGAGCAGGCGGTCAAGCTGATCAGCACGAACGGCGCGCAGCGCTTCGGCGTGTATCCACAGAAAGGGGCGATCCTCATCGGCGCGGATGCCGATCTCGTCTTATACGACGCGGCGCAAACCACCACCATCACCCAAGACATGCTCTTGAGCAAGACCAAAGCGGGCGATAAGCTCTACGAAGGCATGACCTTTCAGGGGCGCGTCGTGCGCACGCTGGTCAATGGCAAGACGATGTTCGTCGATGGCGAAGTCGTCGGTTCAGCAGGCGATGGCGCGTTCGTGCGCCCTGATCCCGCGCGCGTGCGCGAAGTGTTTTACTAGGCGGAAGGCGTGCAAAAAAATCCCCTCGCCCTTTGTGGGCTGAGGGGATGGCAACCGTAAGTTGCACAGGGTGAGGCGTAAAATTCCGTGTTATCATACTTCTACGCATCGCCCATCCTTGCGGCTAATGAAGGACACCCATCCCATGACCAACGCCCTCTATTACGGTGATAATCTCGACATTCTGCGCGAGCGCACCTATTTTCCCGATGCCTGCGTAGACTTGATCTACCTAGATCCGCCCTTCAACAGCAGCCGCAACTATAACGTGCTGTTCAAAGACGAAAGCGGACGCCAAAGCGACGCGCAGATCACCGCGTTTGAGGATACGTGGCATTGGGGCGCAACCGCCGAAGAAACTTACACCGATCTGCTGCGCGACGCGCCCGGCAACGTGGGCAAGACCATCGAAGCGCTGCGCTTGATCGTCGGCACGAACCAGATGATGGCGTATCTCGTCATGATGACCGCGCGCTTGGTCGAACTGCACCGGGTGTTAAAGCCCACAGGCAGCCTGTATCTGCACTGTGACCCGACGGCGAGTCACTACCTCAAGATCATCTTGGACGCGATTTTCGGGGCGCTAAATTTCCGCAACGAGATTACTTGGAAGCGAACAAGCAGCCATAACGACGCCAAGCGCAAATACGGCAATGTGAGCGACATAATTCTGTACTACACTAAATCTGACAATTTTACGTTTAACGTACAATATGTTACTTATAATCAAGATTACTTAGATAAATTTTATCGACACGTTGATGAGAATGGTAGACGCTATCGCATAAGTGATCTACGTAGCCCTAATCCTCGCCCTAACCTGACCTATGACTACAAGGGTTATAAGCCTCATCCCAATGGTTGGGCAGTTTCTATTGAAAAGATGCGCGAATTAGACGCACAAGGGCGATTACATTATCCAAAGAAAAAAGATGGACGCATTCAGTTAAAGCGGTTTCTTGATGAGATGCAAGGCACGCCCGTTAGTGAATTGTGGGACGATATTAAACCCGTTCAATCCCAAGCGCGGGAACGACTCGGCTATCCCACGCAGAAACCCGTCGCGCTGCTCGAACGCATCATCCAAGCCAGCAGCAACCCCGGCGACGTGGTGCTTGATCCGTTCTGCGGCTGTGGCACTGCCATCGCCGCCGCGCACAAGTTGGAGCGCGTGTGGCGCGGCATCGATGTCACGCATCTTTCCGTCTCGCTCATGAAATATCGCCTGCGCGACGCCTTCGATCTCAAAGCGGGCGTCGATTATCAGGTCATCGGCGAGCCGGAAGATGCGGGCGGGGCGCGCCAACTGGCACAAGATGATCGCTATCAATTCCAATGGTGGGCGCTGTCGCTGGTGGCGGCGCGTCCGTTGGGCGGTCAGGTGGGCGATAAAACGGGCAAGAAAGGTGCAGACGGCGGCATCGACGGCGAGATCGTCTTTCTCGAACACAGCAAGGCGCAAAGTCAGCGGCGCGTGGCGCTGGTGCAGGTCAAAGGCGGCAGACCCGCCATGGATCAAGTGCGCGCGTTCATTCACACGGTCGAGCGCGAAAAAGCGGCGTTGGGCGTGTTCATCGCGCTTGAGCCGTTCAGCGAACCCATGCGCCGTGAAGCGGTCAGCGCGGGCTATTACGAGTCCGCCGCGTGGGGGCGCGTCCCCAAAATCCAACTGCTGACGATTGACGACTTGTTCAGCGGCAAGCGTCCCGACATTCCCGGCGAACTCAGCGCGTTCAAGCAGGCACAGCGCGAAAAAAACGCCAGCGATCAGCAGTTGGGCTTGTTGTAAGGGCGCATACAGGTGCGCCCACACCTACCCATCAAACCACGCCACCAGCGCCGCCACCTGATCCGGATCGCCGCTTAGCCACATCTGCCCCCGATCCAGCAAGCCCCGCGCCGTGATCTGCTGGCTGCTCCACCGCAGCAGCGGCTCCACCGTAATGCGCCCGTCAACGTCTGCGTCCGCGAACGCAATCGGCTGAATTTCCACGCCCGCATCGCCTAAGCGCACGCCGAACATCGTGTCATAGCGCGGCGCGGTCACATGCAGGTTACACGTCATGGTGGGCGGCGGGGTCTGCACACGCCCGCACACGCCATACAGCATGAAGATTACGCTGTCATCCACCACGATCTGCCCCAACTGCGGATCACCGAGCGAACGCGCGCCCCACTGGGCTAGCTCCGTCAGCACTGGCACTAATTGATAACCAGCGGCGGTCAGTTGATAGACCGATGATGCAGCCGGGGGCGGCAGATACCGCGTCATGAGGATGCCGTTTTCCTCCAGCGCTTTCAGGCGATCCGTCAGCATGTTGGTGCTAATGCCCGGCAGCCCGCGCAGCAGATCGCTAAAGCGTTTGGGGCTTGCCAGCAAATTGCGAATCACCAGCAGCGTCCAGCGTTCGCCCACCAGATCAAGCGCGTGCGCCACCGCGCAGTATTGGTTGTACGTTTTGTTTGCCATACCCGCAACTGTAACATCACTTTTGTTTTGGATCAACACACTTTATATTTGATTATTGTTACTTGTTTTTTGAAAGTAATCGCTGTACTTTTGATTGCAATGACCACGTTAAACCCTTTATTTTGGTCGCATAGAAAAGTGAGCAAACCTTATGCAAGCCATCCAGATGCAGCAGTTTGGCAGCCCCGACGTGCTGGAAGTCGTCACCCTGCCCGAACCACAGCCCGCAGCCGGCGAAATTCTTATCAAAGTCGAGTCGGCGTCGATCAATTACGCCGATTTAGTGCGGCGCAGCGGCGGCGCGT
>JBGSRB010000502.1:0-7946 GCA_041737735.1 Anaerolineae bacterium
CTGTGACGATCACCACCCGATCCGTGAGCAGCGCGGGCGCGCTCATGAGGCGAAATGGGGCGCAAGCTGCGCGTATGCCACCGACGACTCGTAGAGCGTATCGTTGCGGTTGACGCCGAACCAATCGGCGCACACATATTCGACCGTCAGCGCGCCGCTGTAATCGACCGCCTGCAAGCGCGCGATCAGATCGATGAAGTCGATCGCGCCTTCGTCATGCGCCACTTGCAGCTTACCCGGCTGCGCCTGCCGCACATGCACATGCCCCGTGTGCGGGATCAGCGTGTAGACGCGCTCCAGCGGGATGTATTGCAGCATGAAATGGGCAATATCGAGCGTGACCTTCAACCCCGGTACGGCATCCACGACTTCGAGCGCCAATTCAGGCGTATCCGTCAGCGATCCCATGTGCGGCTCAAAGCGCACTTCGACATTTTGCTCGCCTGCAATGTCCACCGCGCGGCGCAGATACTCAATCGACACTGCGAGATTTTCCGCCTGCTTGCGCGCCGTGTGATCGATGCCGGGCAGGATGGTCATGCCCGGACTGCCGATCAAATGGCAGAAACGCGCCGCGCCGCGCATGTATTCCAAGTTGCGCGCACGCACATCAGCATCGGGATCATTGAGCGAATGCAGCGCGGGCGCTGCGCCAAACTGCGGGAAGAAATCGACCACATCCAGTTGATATTGATCCAGCAGTGGCAGCAAAATGTCCGCTTGCGCCTGCGGATCGGCGGCGACGGCAGCGGGTTCAAAGCTGGCGCGTCCGCGCGCATGAAAACCGGCAATATCCACCGCGTCGAAGCCCAACGACTGGCTGATCATCAGCGTGGCTTCCAGCGGCAGCACTTCAAATGAATAACTGGCGATGCTCAAACGCATAAGTTCACACTTTCACAACTCAAAATTTTCAGGTGTATAAATCCGCAATCCGCACGGGCATCCCGTTTTGCGCGGCGGAACGATAACCGGCTTCGAGCAGTTCGACGGTGTATAAGCCGTTGGTCTGCCCCGGAAATAAGGGTTGCGCGCCATCGAGCAAAATTTCGACAAATTTTGCAACGGGTACATCCCCCGGATAACCCGGACTGTGGCGCGGCGTATGTTCTTCGCGTCCGGTGTGCAGGCGCATGTAAAACTCGCCTGTGAAGCCATCGACCAGAATGCGCCCTTTGCTGCCGTGCAGATGCACTTCAACCGAACCGGGATCGCCTGATCCGATGTTGCCCGTGCTGCCGACCGTTGCCAGTGCGCCCGTGTTCATGCGGACTGCCATCGCATCGATCACATCGACTTTAGCGCGCAGATTGTTCATGAAGGCGGTCACGGTGTCGGCGCGCAGCGCAGGCGCGAGATGGAACATCAGCGCGGCGAGATGCGTCACTTGCAGCACACCCTGTCCACCGCCCGCGACGCTTGGCTCGCTGTAAGTTGCGCGCGTTGGACCTGTGACCGCATAGCCACCCGGCGGTGTGAAGGCTTCCGGTTTGCCCAACAGCAGATCATACGTGATCGACGACATGCTGCACGCCACATACTCGATCTCGCCCAACGCGCCATCATCGATATACTGCTTGGCTTGCACAATATGCGGCAGATAGGGAAACGTGTAACCCATCAAAATATGCAGCCCACGCGCATCCGCCAGATCAGCCAGCGCTTGCGCGTCGCGCGCGTAAACGGTCATCGGCTTTTCGATCAGCACATGCAAACCGTGTTCCAAGCACGCCTGCGCGGGCGCGAAATGCGCGTGATGCGTCGTAGCGATGATCGCGCCGCTTAAATCCGGGTGATCGGCTTGCGCGGCGGCGATGTCGCTGTAGACATGCTCGTGCGGAATATTGTACTTAGCAGCCGCCGCGCGCGCGGCTTCGGGGCGCACATCCACCAACAGAATTTTGCCCACACGCGGATGCTGTACCAGCGCGGGCAGATGCGCGGTGGTCGCCCACCAGCCCGTACCCACAACGGCGATCGTGGCTTGATCTGACATCATGATCCTCTCATCGCCTAATCGAGATGGAACACTTCTTCGAGCGTGATCATGCTTTCGTCAGGGCGTCCGCTGATCGACTCGAAGTAAGGACCCATAAATTCCTGCCACTTGAGGTTGATCGGCTCGGTCGCCATGCCCGCCAGCGACGCCTCGAAACTGTCTGCCGCTTCAAAATAGCCGAACAGCAAGCCATCATCGCGCAGAAACAGCGAGTAATTGTGCCACCCGTGACGGCGCAGCGCGTCGAGCATCTCGTCCCACACTGCCTCATGATGCCGCTTGTACTCGTCAATCAGATCGGGCTTGACCTGGAGTAAAAATCCGACTCGTTTCATGCGTAAAGACCTTCCAATTCATGTGTGAAAATATAAGTTCCCCAATTGTGTGCAGTCGGGACGATGGTGTGCGTCCCGCCTAACCCACCACCGCCAACTCAAGATTGAGCAGGCGCGCCAGCTTCTTGATGCGCCCCAATTGATGCCCCACGCCCAACGCGCAGTGATGCGTGGGTCCATGTTCGCACCAGCGATCCATAAACGCCGCCGGATCGAGATTGAACTTCAAGCGCGAGTTGGTGTTGCCGATTTGCAGCGTGTCGCCGGGCAGCGATTCGCCTTCAGCAGCAAGTAGCTTCAAGCGTCCGTCGGCGGTTTGCGTCATGCCCAGAATCGTGATCGGACCCGTTTTCACCTTGAACTCAACCGACAAGCCATAGCCGCGCTTGCCGTGATACAAGCCCAAGCCGCGCAGCGTCGGCTTGCCCTCAGCGATGGCGACGTGACCGGGTCCATCATGCCCCATGAGGATGAAATCGTCGTTGAAATCCATCGCGTAGAACTCAGTGTAGGAGCCGCCCGCGCGCAACCGATCCATGATCAACATGGCGATGCACGTCTTGAGATCACCTTCACCCGATGCGGGGATGCCGCGCGCGGTCAGCAAACTGTTGCCGATGATCACGCTCGCGCCCAGTTCTTCATTGGCGTTGCCATCCAAGCCGCGATAGTAGTAGGTCAAACCGTTGAGCTTGAAATCAGCCGCGAGGCGATCCAGCCCGACGGCGACCTGCGCCGACCAGCGCAAAGCTTCGGGCGTGACATCCTGCGAGATTTTGTCACGTCCGCGCCCCACGATGTTAAACATGCCTTGAATTTCCGCGATTTTGGCGTCGATCTCGGCAGCGGTGGCAGCGGCGACGCGCGTATGCAGGTCGTCCATTTCCAACACTTCGATATGCGCGCCCAACTGCGCGTGGTGCATGGTGAAATCGGAATACATATCCAACATGCCGGGGTACGTGTGTCCCAAGAAGCCGATGCGGCTGTAGCTCAATTCGCGCAGCACGCTGGCGGCTTGCACCCAATCGCCGATCTCTGACCATGCGCGCGTGTGATACTGCCCCGCATGTCCGTCCGCCGGATGCAGCAAGCCCGACACCACATTGAACTGAATGCGGCTGCGCGCGAACGCATTCGCGATCTCCGGCACGCAGCAAGCGCAGCAGTTCGCCAGCCATTCGGCGGTGTCAGTGTCGAGATAATCGAGCGCGGGTGTGGGCTGCAAGTTCAGCACCAGCACGGGCGCTTTGCGGCGCTGTACGGCGGGCAGCACCTGCGATGATGTAGCATACGTGCCAACATAACACACGATCAGGTCAACATTGTGGTTGGCGAACAACTCACCCGCCGCCACCGCGCCCGGCGCATCATCGACTAAGCCCGCGCTGATCACGTCCGCGCCCATGTCCGCGATGCGCGCTTCGACCAGCGCTTGATACCCTTCGAGCCGTTCTTTTAAGCCGTCGAATTGGGGCCAGTAGGCTGCTAAACCGATCCCAAACACGCCGACTTTCGCTTGTATAGGTTGTGCCATGTGCCATTCCCCGCTTTATGCTGTGTTCGCTAAAGCCGCTAAAAGATGCTGCAACATTGCCCGCTGACCGTCAGGATTCGGGTGCAGACCGTCGGCGCAGAACAGCGCTGTATCCGGCGGATTGCCGACCGCGCTGCGCAGATCGACGCCGATGCAGTCGTGTTCGGCGGCAGTTGCCAGCGCCAGCGCTGCGAATTCGTTCAGATCGGTGTTCTGCCAGATCAAGCGCATCGCCCGGAAGCCCTCACTGGTGTTGACGATGCTTTCGATAACTGGCGTGGGCGTCAGCACGATCACGCGGGCGCTGGTGTGCTGCTGAAACGCCGTGATGATCGCGCGCAGGTTGTCGCGGTACTCGCCCGCGCTGACCAGCGTGCGGTGATCCGCGCCGCCGAAGCGCTTGCAGTCGTTCACGCCATATTTGACGATCACCACGTCGGGTTGCAGGGCGAGAAACTGCGTATACGTCAGTTCGCGCCCATGCGTGGACGTGTAACCGGAAAAGCCGCGATTGATCACGCTGTAACCGCGCGGCTTTAGCAGATGATCGAGCAGGCGCGCATAGCCGTAACGATACGTCGTGATCGAGTCACCGATGCACAGCAGCGATCCGCCAGCGGGCAGCAGCGCCGTCAACGCCGCCACACCCGCATGATCGCGGAAGTCGTCCGCCGTGCGCGCTAACGCCACGTCGATCTCGGCTTGATACGCCGTGATCGCATCCAGCGGCGCGCCGTACATGAGCGCAGCGGCTTCAGCGGGAATCGGCAAGTCGAGCGCCGCCGCTACATCATGAAAATTGAAATCGACCATGAATTGCTGTTCGGGTGTAAGCAGGGTCATGCGTTTGATCCCCCTTCGGGAACGGTCGCCGCGCGCGTCGGGCGGAACAGGCGCAGCAGGTTGATGTTGCGCTGGCGCAGTTGATCCAAGCCGACCGCCAGCAGCAGCACCACGCCCTGCGCGATGTTCTGCGCATCGGTCGATGTGCTAAGCAGCTTCATCCCGTTCAGCAGCGTGCTGAGGATCAACACGCCTAATGCCGTGCCGATCAAGCTGCCCTTGCCGCCCGCCAGACTGACGCCGCCCAAGACGACCGCCGTGATCACCGTGAGTTCGACGTTGGGCGCAGCGCGCGGATCGGCAGCGTAGAGCCGTGAAGTCAGCAGCACGGCGGCAATGCCCGCGCTCAAGCCTGACAGCGTATAGGCGATCATGCGATAGCGCCGCACCGATAAACCCGCCAGTTTACTCGCCTGCGCGTTGCCGCCAATCGAATAGAGCGCGCGCCCGTAAGACGTAAACTGCATCACCAACACGCCGACGATGAACAGCGTGATCAGCACAAATAGAGGTGTCGCCACGCCGATGATCGCGCCTTCACCGAACCATGTGAACAATTCGTAAGCCTCAAACTGCTCACCGGACAGATCGAACACGGGGATCGTCAGTCCGTTGGCGAGAACGAACGCCAATCCGCGCGCGATCGACAGCATCCCCAAGGTGGTGATCAGCGGGTTGATGCCGACATAGGTCACCAGCGCGCCGTTAATCACACCGACGATTACCCCGACGGTCACGCCCGCCAGCGACGCGGGCAGAATCCCCCATGTGCCTTGCAGCGAACCGATCACCACGCCGCACAGCGCCAGATTCGATGCAATCGATAGGTCAAGCCCGCCGCTGATCATCAGCATGGTAGTGAAAACCGCCAGAATGCCGATCGTCGTTAGATCGAGCAGCATATTGCTTAAATTGCGCTCCGTCAGAAACACCGACGACGCCTGCGTCATGATGACGACGATCACGATCAGCATGACGACTAAACTCAGCAGCTCTTGCAAGCCGTGTGTGCGTAAATTATTCATGCGATCACGGTTCCCCCGGCGGCGGCGTGCAGCAGTTTCTCTTGGGTGGCGTCAGCTTGCATGAATTCCCCCGTCAGCCTGCCCTTGTAGATCGTCAGAATGCGATGGCTGACCGACAGCACTTCTTCAATGTCGGACGACACCATCAGGATCGCCATGCCTTGTTTGGCTAACGCTTCCAGTTGATCGTAAATATCCGAGCGCGCGCCCACATCCACGCCCCACGTCGGTTCGTTGAGCAGCAGCACTTTAACATTTGCTTCGAGCCAGCGCGCCAGCACGACTTTTTGTTGATTGCCGCCGCTGAGATAGCGCGTTTGCGTTTCCATGCCGCCCGCCATGCGAATCCCCAATTGATCGACCCACTGGCGGCTGTGCTGCATCTCAAGGCGCTGCCGGAACACCCCCCACGGCGCGAGAACCCGCCAATTCGACAGCGTGACATTTTTCCGCACGCTCATGCCCAACACCAAGCCGTTGACCTTGCGATCCAGCGGGACGAAACCGACGCCCGCGCGCTTGGCATCCTGCGGCGAGCGCAGCGTGACCGTTTGCCCGTTGACGGCGATGGTGCCGCTTTCCGCCGGACTCATCCCGAACACAGCTTGCGTCAAAGCCGCATGACCCGCGCCCAACAACCCGAACAACCCGACGATCTCGCCCGCGCGCACGTGCAGCGAAATATCACTGAACGCGCCCGCCAGCGTCAGATCGCGCACTTCCAGCACCACCGCGCCGGGGGCGACCGTTTGCGAACGCTGCCGCACCTCAACGCGATCTTCGATCTCGCGCCCGACCATCATTTGCACCAACGCTGTATGCGTCACATCAGCGGTTGGATGCGTGCCGACATGCTTACCGTTGCGTAACACCGTCACCCGATCCGCGATCTCGAACACTTCATCCAGCCGATGCGAGATGTAAATGATGCCGACACCACGCGCGCGCAACCCATCGATGATCCCGAACAAGCGCTTGACTTCGGGCGGCGTGAGCGCGGCGGTCGGTTCATCCATGACGATGATGCGCGCCTGCCGACTCAGCGCCTTGACGATCTCGATGATCTCGCGCTCGACCACGCTCAGATCGCGCATTTTCGTGTTGGGATCAATCGCGACATTGAGCAGTTGCAGCGCCTCACGTGCCTGATGGCGCAGTGCGTCCCAGTCGATCAGCCACCCGAACGGACGCGCGCGGCGTGGCAAGCGTCCTAACATCAAATTTTCCGCGACCGAGAGTTCCGGCGCGTAATGCAATTCCTGATAGATCATGCGGATACCAAGCTGTTCAGCGGCGCGCGGTTCGCTGATCGTCACGGGCTTGCCGTCGATGTGAATCGCGCCGCTGTCACGCTGATAATCTCCATTGAGGATTTTGATCAGCGTGCTTTTACCCGCGCCATTTTCACCCAATAACGCCAGCGTTTCGCCTGCGTTCAAGCTGATCGATACGTCGTCCAGCACGCTGACGCCGTAAAAACTCTTGTTGATGTTGTGCATGGTCAGCAAGGGCGCGCTCATGCGTTATCTCGCTGCGAACTGGTCAGGCGCAGGCGAATTTGATCGAAGCCGACGGCGAGCAGCAGCACCGCGCCGCTGATCACATCCTGATAGAACGACGACACGCGCGTTTGCACCAAGCCGTTATCCAGCACGCGCAGGATGAACACACCGATCAGCGTGCCGATCAACGTGCCTTTGCCGCCGCTTAAGCTAGTTCCGCCCAACACGACCGCCGCGATTACCGTGAATTCTAAACCGCTGGCGGCGCGCGGCGCGCTGGATGCCAACTGCGACGCGATGATGATGCCGCCCAGCCCCGCCAACAGACTGCACAGCGTGTAGACGATCAGCAGGTGGCGCGTGACAGCGATCCCCGCGAGGCGACTGGCTTCGGGGCTGCCGCCGATGGCGTACAGGTTGCGCCCGAACTGCGTAAAGTGCAGCACGATGAAGAAGATCACATACAGCAGCACCATCAGCAGCAGCGACGCCGGAAATCCGCCGATCTCACCGCGCCCCAAAAACTGGAACGCCTCGTTGTTCAGTTGATTTGTTTGTCCGTTGCTGAGGACAAACGCCAAGCCGCGCACAATCGAGAACGATGCCAGCGTCGTGATCAACGGGCTGATGCGCACAATGGCGACGAAAAAGCCATTGATGAAGCCGACCAACGCGCAGCACAGCAGCCCGATGATCGTCGCCACG
>JBGSRB010000525.1:0-6225 GCA_041737735.1 Anaerolineae bacterium
GTGCGAACCTATGTCGAGAAGCTGATCACGACCGCCAAGCGCGGTCTGGCAGCCGATAGCCCTGAGCGCACGGTTCACGCGCGCCGCATCGCCGCCAGCCGTTTGAATAACGACCGTGAACTTGTCGGCAAGTTGTTCGACAAGATCGCGCCGCGTTATGCCGAGCGCAATGGCGGTTACACGCGCGTGTATAAGCTGGGTCCCCGCAAGGGCGACGCGGCGGATATGGTGCTGCTCGAATTGGTTGACCGCGAAGTTTCGTCCTAGCGCGACAGCATGAGCGAGGCGACGCGCTATCGTGCGGTCGTCGCGTATGACGGGGCGGCGTATCACGGCTTCCAGCGCCAGATCGACGGCACGCCGACGATTCAAGCGGCGCTGGAACGCACGATCAGCCGCGTGACTGGGCAAAGCGTCAGCGTGCTGGGCGCGGGGCGCACGGATACAGGCGTTCATGCCAGCGGGCAGGTGATCGCCTTCGATGCCATGTGGCAGCATGATGAACCAACGCTGCTGCGCGCGCTGAACGCCGAACTGCCCGCCGACATCGCGCTGCAAACGCTCGAACGCGCGCCGCACGGCTTTCATCCGCGTTATGATGCGCGGTGGCGCGAGTACGTTTACACGGTGATCCAAGCTGAGCAGCGCCAACCGCTGCACCGCGCGCAAAGCTGGCACGTCTACGGCGATCCGTTGGATGGCGCAGCGCTGCAAGCCGCCGCTACCCTGCTGATCGGCGTGCATAACTGCGGCGCGTTGGGCAAACCACCGCAGGGCGAGAACACCGTCCGTGAGGTGGTGCGCTCAACATGGACGCACGAACGCATCGGCGCGATCGATGTGTGGCGCTATACCGTGATTGCGAACGCATTTTTGCAACACATGGTGCGGCGCATCGTCGGCGGCACGATTGCGGTGGGACAAGGCAAGCTGACGCTGGACACATTCACGGCGATTTTCCGCGCTGCCCGACTCGACGCGCGGCTGCGGTTAGCACCACCGCACGGCTTGGTTTTAACGCAGGTGCAGTATCTTGTATAAAGCGAGTTCCGAACACGTTAGCTGGATGCACCGTCGTCACGCATGACGAGACAGCATCCCCATAAGCATGAATGAAGGATTAGACATAATGCGCGTGAAAACCTACTCACCGAAACCGCAAGACATCCAGCGCCAATGGTGGCTTGTGGACGCGGAGGGTCAAACGCTTGGGCGGCTCGCCTCCAAGATTGCTTCGATCCTGCGCGGAAAGCACAAACCGATCTACGCCCCCCACATGGATACGGGCGATTTCGTTGTGATCATCAACGCCTCGAAGATCGCCGTCACGGGCAACCGCATGGATGATAAAATTTATTATCACCACAGCGGTCATATCGGCGGCATCAAGAGCATCACCCTGCGCGATCAGATGAAGCGCTTCCCCGAACGCCCGATCAAACTGGCGATCAAGGGAATGCTGCCCAAGAACGCACTCGGCAAGCAAATGCTGACCAAACTCAAGGTGTATGCCGGCAGCGAACACCCGCACACCGCGCAGCAGCCTCAACCGCTGGAACTGTAAGGAGATATAAATAGATGTCGGCACAATATTACGAAGGCATCGGGCGACGCAAGCAGTCAAGCGCGCGCGTGCGTCTGTTCCCCGGCGGCACGGGGCGGATCGTCATCAACGATAAAGAAGCGAGCGAGTATCTTTCGCGCGAAGGCGATTTCGAGATCATGATTCAGCCGCTGACCGTGATCGGTCAGGAACGCGGCTATGATGTGAGCGTGCATGTGGGTGGCGGCGGCGTCAGCGGACAACGCGACGCGATCCGCCTGGGCATCGCCCGCGCGCTGATCAAGCTCGATCCCGAACTCAAGGCGGCGCTGCGGACTGCGGGTTTGGTCACGCGCGACCCACGGGTGAAGGAACGTAAGAAGCCCGGTCTGAAGCGCGCGCGTAAGGCACCGACTTACACCAAGCGCTAAAGCGTGTGGCATGAGCATCGTGTTGTTGTAGGGGCGTTCCAGCGGAACAGCCCCTACATTGCGTTTCAGCCTTGCATCACCAATCAGGCTCAGATGGAGACATTATGCTGCGGCGGATACTCCTCTATTTAGCGGCGGCGACGTGGGCGCGCGGCATCGTGAGCGACGTCGGCATCGCGCGGCGCATGGCGCGTCGCTTTATCGCGGGCGAGTCGATCAGCGAAGCGCTGGACACCGCGCGCACACTCAATGATCAAGGGCTGCTGGTCACGCTCGATTATTTGGGCGAAAGCGTGACCGCCGAAGCGGATACGCGCGAAGTGGTGGACACTTACACGACGCTGATCACGCAAATTGCGGATCGCGAGCTGCGCGCGTCGGTGTCGCTCAAGCTGACGCATCTGGGCTTGGACATCAGCGCAGAATTGTGCGTCAACAATTTGCGGCGCATCCTCAGCGCGGCGCAAGCGCGTGAGATCGCCGTGACCATCGACATGGAAGCGAGCGAGTATCTTCAACGCACGCTGGACATCTTCCGCACGATGCTGCACGAATATGAGTTTGCCAATGTCGGCACGGTGATTCAGGCATATTTGCGGCGCACGCCCGACGATATGCGCCAACTGGCGGCTGAAGGCGCAACGATCCGCCTGGTGAAGGGCGCGTATCTCGAACCCGCTGAGATCGCCTTCCCCGACAAAGCCGATGTAGACGCAACCTTCGCCGCCGTGATGCGTGATTATCTCGCCGCGCCCGCGCCCGCCGTGCTGCAAATTGCCACGCACGACGAGCGCCTGATCAGCGAAGCGACGGCGATCATCGCGCGCGACAACCTGCATGATCGCGCCGAAGTGCAGATGCTCTACGGCATTCGCAGCGCGCGGCAGTTGGAATTGGCGCAGGCGGGCTTTCCCACGCGCGTGTATCTGCCGTTTGGCGAAGCGTGGTATCCGTATTTCATGCGCCGCTTGGCGGAACGTCCCGCGAATTTATGGTTTATCGTTCGCAGTTTGTTCCGACGTTAGTATCCCGCGATTATGAATGCTTCGCGCAAACGCTGGATCGTTTCCGCGTCGAGGTTGGCAGGCAGATCAGGCAGTTGGCGATTCAGCCGTGTGATCAAGAAACGTCCCAACTGCTGCTGTCCGAACCCGCGCACATCGTCGGGAGACGCGCCCACACCGATCAACGCATCCGCCAGCGGACGCACCAGATCAGGCGCGAAGCCCTGCACGAACGCCAGATCAAGCGCGCCTAACAGATCGACCTGTTCGAGCGTCGGCGTACTGATCCGGTATGCCAGCACGCCCAACGGCACGCGCTCAAACGGCAGCGCCGCGTCGATGGCGACGCCCGTCATCGTGTTGATCTCGCGGAAACCCGCGCCCGGCACGAAACGTCCGTCAGCATCGAGTTCAGCCCGTGACCAGAAACCACTAGGGATGATCCGTCCATCGGGCAGCGTGACGCGCCCATCGATCACCGTGATTTCCAGATCGACCGCTTCGGGATCAGCTTCGCCGGGCAGCGTGGTCAGCACCGCCGTTGACCCGATGCTGATGTCCGCGCCATTGACGGTCAGATTGACCGTGAGATTTTCGGGGCTTTGGATGACCAAGGCGGGTTCGGGCGCGTCGCTGCATTCCGTTCCGGTGATGCCTGTGCGGAAGTAGATCGCCTGCATGGGCGGCTGTCCGCTGCTCGGATCGACCGCGTTCTCAAGCTGGACATCGCCCATCAGCAGGAACGTGACCGCCTGCCCCGGCAGCGCTTCGGGGATGTTCGCCTGCACCTTTAACACGGCGATGCCCCAATCGCCGCTGATCGGGTCAAGCGGCGCGGTTTGCACCTGGCTGAGCGCCGCCAACGCCGCGCGATCATCGGGCGCGCTGAACGTGATCGGCGTAAGAGGATCAAACGGAGTCGCTTGCAGGCGAGTGTAACCATAGCACGCACTGTTGCGATCCATGCCGCCGCAGCGGGTTTCGAGCGCGCTCAACGCCTGATCGACCAGCGCGGAACAGGTTGCGGCGTCGGTTTGCGCCGCCGCGCCACCAACAGACAAAAGGGTGATCAGCACCACGATCAGCAGCACACGCATGATTTTGCTCCTAAATGCGCCCATAGAGGCGACCTCCAAATTCGTTCAACAGCTTGTCGTCGAAGTCGTCGGCGGCGTTTGCTACTTGGTTGATGATCATGTTCGCTTCGGATGCGTCCATATCGTCAAGCGGGCGTTCGCTGTAGATATAGACGGTGTCGAGATAGACGCCGAAGGCGGCGGTGCTAAGCTGCAAGTTGAGTTCAAGCAGGCGGCGATAGAGCGGCAGTAAGCCCGTGGTGGGCAGCGTGAGAATGGGCGACATCACGCGCAGATAGCCGGAATTATCCGCCTGCTCGACGTAAATCTCGATCACGGCGCTGCCGCGCTGAAATTGCCAGCCGAATCCGTCGGTGACGTTCTGCATCCGTGCGCGTTCGGGATCAATGCTGAGCGCGATTAAAATCTGCTCGACGGTCAGCGCATACGACTCAATGCGATTGGGCGTGCGCCCGCGATTCCGGTTGAACATGGTTCGCTCGTATCCTCTCGTTTAGAGTCCCAAAGCGGCGCGCATCGTCGCCGCTAATGCTGGATCGGGTGCGCCGAACAACAGCGTATCGCCCTCGATCATGGTGATGCAAAACACTTCGACCACCGTCTGATAACAAACATCATCCAGCGGGCTTTGCGCGTCGAGCCATGACTCCAGCGCGGCGGAAAATTCATCGGCAGCGGCGGCGGCTTGCCACGTCACGCGCAGCGCCCATGCCGCATCCCCTGATCCATCGCCATAAATGCGGAACGCATCACCCGCCCAACCCGACGCCGCCAGCGCCGCCGTGCCGGAACGCACCTCGCGCGCCAGCAGCAGTTCACGCAGATAATACTCGCCTAGTGTGCTGTCCCATGCCAGCGACCACGACTCATCTAAGCCCAGATCGCCCAGATCGACCGGAAGCGCGCCGACGCCATCGAGATACAACTGCGGGTGAATGATCTGCGCGCTGGTGGTGGGCGGGTTGGCGAACGCGGCATCGATGGCGTCCCAACCACCCTCTTGATACAGACGCAGCACGAACGTCAAACCCGCCTCATATGGGAATGTGAGTTCGCGCACCAGCACGGGCGGCACGCCTTCGGGCAAGGTCAGCGTGCCGCTGGCTGCGCCTTCGAGCAGCAGCGAGAACACCGCCATCGGATTTGTTTGCGCGACGGCTTGCGAATACACCTGCATCACGGCGGTGGCGTCGCCTTCGACCAGCGCCACCAGCGCCAGACTGCGATCCGGCTGATCGCTGATGGCTTCATCATCGAGCAGCGCCTCCAACCCGAAATGCTGATCTTGCAGCGCGTGCACAAATTCATGCACATAGATGATCTGCTCGGTGAAGGACAACTCCGCGCCGACCGAGTCGCCCATCAGCGGGATGGTGTTCATGGTTTGCGTTTCGGTGTCGTAAAAGCCCGCCACTTGGCTGCCCAACAAGGTGAGATAAATATCGATCAGATCGGTGTCTTGCGGCAGCAAACCGAGCGCGGTGTAGAACAGTGTGAAGCGTTCGGCTTCGGCGGGCGGCAGTTCGCGGCTGTAGAGGTCTTCGAGATAGGCGATGGTTTCAACCCGCGTGGGAAACGCGCGCGTGATCGGGCTGAGCAAATCGAGTTGGCGCTGATCCGCCGTCCATGCTTCGAGCGCGATCATCTGCTCCTCAAGTTCAGCGGGCAGTTCGCGGGAAGGCGCGGCGTCCTGCGCGCTAACGCTGGTCACGCTCAGGATGATCAGCAGGCAGGCGATCAAATAACGATTGAACATAGTCAAGGGTATCCTCAAGTTGAACGACAAATTACAGCCCCGCCGCCGCATCATGCACGGCGCGGCGCAGTGCGTGAAACGACGCGAAATCATGATCGCGCCCGTAATACACGCGGTTGGTCAGCAGCGCGACGACCAGCGCGCGCTGTGGATCGATCCAGAGGGATGTTCCGGTGAAACCCGTATGTCCGTAGGCGTCGGCGCTGAGCAAATCGCCCGCCGATGATCCCGTGTGCGCTTTCAGCATCCAGCCCAAGCCGCGCCGTTCGCCACCAGTGACGGCGTGTTCGCGCGTCGCTTCGTCCATCAAAGCAGGATCGAGCGCCAAGCGCGGATCGCGGCTTAACCACGCCTGCCCGAACTGCGCGACCGCGTCCGCCGTGCCGAATAAGCC